>JAJRRX010000128.1 GCA_024279075.1 Alphaproteobacteria bacterium
GACGATCCATTTTCAAAATCTGGAACGGCTGGGCAAGGCCCATCAGCGGGCCGGCATCGCGCACGGGGCGCACATCAACCTGAGAGCCGGGCAGGAACGCAACCGCGCCGCCAAGATCAACGGTAAAGCCGCCTTTGACGCGGCCAAACATGGCCCCTTCAACACGCTCTTCTTTTTCGTAAGCTTTCTCAAGCCGGTCCCAAGCTTCCTCACGGCGGGCTTTCTCACGGCTGATCGCCGCTTCGCCACGGGCGTTCTCAACGCGCTCAAGGAACACTTCAACAGTGTCGCCAACTTCGATTTCAGGGGCTTGGCCGGGCTCGGCAAATTCTTTTATATCAACGCGGCCTTCCATTTTGTAGCCTACGTCGATGATCGCTTGGCCAGCTTCAATAGCGATAACTGTGCCTTTAACGACGGATCCCTCGTCAGGGGTTTCAAGTTCAAGGCTCTCGTTTAAAAGGGCCTCAAAGTCTTCCATGGATGCGGAAGTAGCCATAAATATAATCTCCATTAATGTTTTTTCGGGCCGAGCGGTTGGGTCCGCCGGTCTTTAGGTTACGGGTCTAAGGCGAGAAACACCTAAAAGCGATTCAAAAAGCCTAGGCTTTTTCGAATCGCTTCGTCACTAGGGCCACCGCCTCGGCGACAGCCGCGTCTATAGACAATTCCGATGTATCTAGCAAGAGCGCATCGTCAGGCGCACGCATCGGCGCAACATCACGTGAGGCATCGCGGATGTCTCGTTGCTGCAAATCAATCCGCACGGTTTCCAGTTTGGTTTCCGGCTTTTTGGCTTTCAGCTCCTGATAGCGCCGCTCAGCGCGGACCTCATCAGATGCCGTCACATACAGCTTCACCTCCGCCTCGGGGCAGATCACCGTGCCTATATCGCGCCCATCGAGCACCGCACCCCCTTCGCGCTTGGCAAATGCCTTCTGGAAATCCAGCAAAGCCGCCCGCACCGCTGGCAAGGCCGCGACCTTGCTCGCCGCCTGCGCCACCCGCGCTGTGCGCAAGCCCTCGCGTGTGAGGTCATCCTCTGTCAGCCCCTGAGCAATCTCGGTAGCAATTTCAGCCACAATCACCCCCCGCCCACGCATCATCGCCTTAGCGCCCACCGCACGGTAAAGCAGGCCTGTATCCAAATGCGCAAAGCCAAATTCAGCCGCCACCGCGCGGGCAACCGTGCCTTTACCCGCTGCTGCGGGGCCATCAATGGCTACGATAAACTGCATGTTGATTCCTACCCTGTTTCCCTTGTTTTAGCGGTTCAACAGCCGGTTGACTACCGGCGCAAACAAGATCACCAGAAATATCCGCAAAATGTGATGGATGACAACAAAACTAAGGTCGGCCCCCGCGATAATGGCCACCACCGTCATCTCGGCCTGCCCACCGGGCAAATAGGCCAAAAATGCTTCCAAGGGCGGGGAAATTCCGCTGACCCCGATGCCATAAATAAAACCCGCGGCCACCAGCGCCACGGCCGCTGAAAAGGCCAAGCCCGCCGCGACATCTACCTTTAGTTCCTGCGCTGTAATGCCTGCATATTTAACCCCCACAGCAATGCCAATAAAAAACTGCGATGCCCAGATAATTTCCGCCGGAGGGCGGTGGGTGATAATGCCCGAAAGGCTGAGGATCGCGGTTAATATCATCGGCCCCAGAATAGACGCGCCAAATAGCCCAACGCGCTCTGCTCCCTTCCAACCCGCCACGCCTGCAAGCACCATCAGCACAATCTGCCAAGGGTCCAACGTGCTGGCAGGCGCACCGGGAGGCTGCGTAAGGTCGAGCTGCCACAACAAGGTCAGCACTATGGGTGCAATGGTCAGGATCACCAGCACCCGCGTGGCATGAATAAGCCCAAGCGCGCGGACATCCCCGCCGGCCTCCTCGCCAAACACCAGCATATCTTGCAGCCCACCGGGCATGGCGGCGTAATAGGCGGTCGGGTGACTAAAGCCAAAACCATAGCGCAAAAGCGGGTAGCCAATGGCCCCGATGGCCAGCACAAACAGCGGCACAAACAAGAGCGAAGTGCCAATATCGGGCAGCCGCGCCACCACATCCGGCGTGATGGTAGAGCCGACCGCAACCCCCAGAAAGGTGCGGAAAAGTATGCCAACCTGCCCCATGCCCTTGAGCTTGGCCCCCGCGAGCGCCGCAACAAGGCATATCGCCATCGGCCCCAAAAGCATAGGTAAAGGCAGGGATAGCAGCACAAACACACCAGCACCCAAAGCTGCAAGTGCCAGCGTCATTACATGATCTTTATTCATGCCCTGCCCTTTCGTCCTGCTTTCCCGAGCGCAGCGAGGCCACGGCCCAAACGTGTGGCCGGTCTTTGCGCAGCAAAGGCGGGCCACACGGAGGGCTCCACGCTGGCGGCTAGGCGCTTAACCCGATCGTCTAACTTTGCCTCCGCTACGCTTAGCAGGCAGCTATGGCACGATGCGCACGGCCCCTTTAGCTGCCGAACTCGCAAACGCCGCATAGGCCCGCAATGCGCTCGACACCCGCCGCGTGCGCTTTTCGCTTGGCAACCACGGGGCCGCCCCTTTGGCTGTGCGCCGTGCCTCCAGCACCGCATCCTCTACCGCAAGGTTAATTATGCGGTTGGGGATATCAATCTCGATCATATCCCCCGTTTCCACCAGTCCGATCAGCCCGCCCTCGGCGGCTTCCGGTGATACATGACCAATGGAAAGCCCCGAGGTGCCGCCCGAGAACCGCCCGTCGGTGAGCAGCGCACATTTCTTGCCGAGGCCCTTGGATTTCAGATAGCTGGTCGGATAAAGCATCTCCTGCATCCCCGGCCCGCCTTGTGGCCCTTCATAGCGGATGACAACCACGTCGCCCTCCACAACTTTTCCCGTCAGGATCGCACTCACCGCGCTGTCTTGACTCTCATAAACCTTCGCGGGCCCCGTAAACACAAGGTTGCTATCATCCACGCCCGCCGTCTTCACGATGCAGCCGTCGAGCGCAATATTCCCGCCCAGCACAGCCAAGCCGCCGTCCTGCGAAAAGGCATGCTCCTTGCTGCGGATAATCCCCCCCGCACGGTCCCGATCCAGCGCCTTATAACGGTTATCGGTCGAAAACGCCTCCACCGTGCGCACGCCGCCGGGCGCCGCTTTGAAAAACTGCTCGATCTCGGGTTCGTTGCTCACCGCAATATCCCACTTCGCCAGCGCATGGCCCAGCGTATCACTATGCACAGTAGGAATGTCCGCATGAATAAGTCCAGCGCGGTTCAGCTCGCCCAGTATCCCCATTATCCCGCCCGCGCGGTGGATATCTTCCATATGCACATTCTCGATCGAGGGCGCGACCTTGCACAGCACCGGCACTTGGCGCGAGAGCCGGTCAATGTCCTCCATAGTGAAATCCACCTCGCCCTCATGGGCCATTGCCAACAAGTGCAGCACGGTATTCGTGGAGCCACCCATGGAAATATCCAGCGTCATCGCGTTTTCAAAGGCTTTGAAATTAGCGATATCCCGCGGCAAAAGCCCCGCCTCGTTGCCCTCATAATGCCGCTTTGTAATATCAACAATCCGCGACCCACATTCCTCAAACAGCACCTTGCGGTCCGCGTGCGTCGCCAGCATCGAGCCATTCCCCGGCAGCGCGAGGCCCAAGGCCTCAGCCAAGCAATTCATCGAATTGGCGGTAAACATCCCCGAGCAAGAGCCACAGGTCGGGCAGGCTTCCGCCTCCATATGCGCCACTTGGTCATCAGTATACTGGTCATCCGCCGCCGAAATCATCGCATCAATCAGGTCGATCTTTTTCTCAAGATCATTGATCGTAACCTTGCCCGCCTCCATCGGCCCGCCAGACACAAAGATCACCGGAATATTCAGTCGCATCGCAGCCATCATCATGCCGGGGGTAATTTTATCACAGTTGGAAATACACACCATCGCATCGGCACAATGGGCATTCACCATATACTCCATGCTGTCCGCGATCACCTCACGCGAGGGAAGGCTATAAAGCATCCCGTCATGCCCCATAGCAATCCCGTCATCCACCGCGATCGTGTTAAACTCCTTGGCCACGCCACCGGCTTTTTCAATCTCACACGCGACCAGCTGGCCCATATCCTTCAGGTGCACATGCCCCGGCACGAATTGCGTGAAGGAATTTACCACCGCAATAATGGGCTTGCCAAAATCCCCATCCGTCATCCCCGTCGCCCGCCAAAGGCCACGGGCCCCCGCCATATTGCGGCCATGGGTGGAAGTGCGAGAGCGATAATGTGGCATGGGGTTTTCCTTGTGCTATCTGGTTTTTACCGGATTAGCACAAGGGATAGGGCGAGGCCAGAGGGTTCAGGGCTCACCGAGTGTAGGGTGGGTTTTTAACCCACCATTTTCGTCACCCGACTCAAAAAGCAATTGTTCGTTGCCGAGCGCACATCAACAAAGGCAACGTCATCCCGCGCCAAAATCTCGGTGGCCATACGCACTATGTCGTCTGACAAGGTAATATTTCCGGTGCCATAGACAATCCGGTGGTCGGTGCTATAGCCCTTGAGCAAATAGTCAGGGCTGATCTGCAACACCGGTGGCACGCCTTCGCCCGCCCAAGCCGCGCAGTCATCCGCACACAAAAAGATTGGCCCCGTCTCGGCATAGGGCTGCTTATGGGGAAAGGGCCGCGCCGCACAGATCAGCATCTCGGCACCTGCGGGCACGGTATCAAGGCAATTCCGACAAGGCTTTCCTTGGCCGTCTGAAATGACGCGCTCTGCGGGCTGGCCATTATCGTCAGCCCCGCCTTGGCGGATATGGGCAACCCATTCAGGGGTGTAAGAGTGGAAGGTAAGGTTCATCGTATCTCTCCAAATAGTGTGTCCCACTTTTGGAGCAAATCCGCGCCCGCCTCGACCCGAAACCTGCGCATTGTAGGGTGGGGTATTAACCCACCACCCCTACCCCGCCGCGCTTTGCAGGCTGCTTTCCAGTAAATGCTTGGTGTAATGGTGCGTCGTCTTCATCGCCCGCATATCCTCCACGCTCAGCGTTTCCACAATCTCGCCGAGCTGCATCACCGCAATATCTTGGCAGATATGCCCGACCACCGCGAGGTCGTGGCTCACCATCAGGTAGGTGAGCTTATGCTCGGCGCGCAGGTCGGTCAGCAGGTTGAGAATCTCCGCCTGCACCGAAACATCGAGCGCCGAGGTCGGCTCATCAAGGAGCAGGATTTTTGGCTCGGGGGCAAGCGCGCGGGCAATCGCCACCCGTTGCCTTTGCCCGCCCGATAGCTGATGCGGGTAGCGGAACCGGAAGCTCGGTCCAAGCCCCACGTCATCCAGCAGCTGCGAAATCCGCTTATCAATGTCGCTAAACCCGTGCAGGGAAAGCGTTTCGCTTAGCACTTGGTCCACCGAGTGCCTCGGGTGCAGGCTGGCATAAGGGTCCTGAAATACCATCTGCACCGCGCGGTAGAAATCGCGTGAGCGCGGCTTTTCCACCGCCCTGCCCAGAATATCTATTTTGCCAGACCATGTCGGTGCCAGCCCCATTATCGCCCGCAAAATCGTAGATTTCCCCGAGCCACTTTCCCCCACCAGCCCAAAACTACCGCCCTTAGGCACGCTCAGGTTGGCGCTTTTCACAGCGTCCACCCGCTCTTCATACTCTCCGAACCAGACGTTCAGGCCTTCAATCTCAATCCCACTCATCCGCTTACACTTTCTTCAATCGCCCAAGCAGGGTCGCGCTTCAGCACCTCTAGCCGCTCACACGGCGCATCCAAGCGCGGCAGCGAGTTTAGCAAGCCGCGCGTATAAGGGTGCTGCGCCTCGTGCAGCTTATCAGCGGGCAGGGTTTCTACCACGCGGCCCGCATACATAATCAGCACGCGGTCACAAAAGCTCGACACCAAATTCAGGTCATGGCTAATAAAAATCAGCCCCATGCCGCGGTCCTTCACCAGCTTGTCCATAATCTCCAGCACCTGCATTTGCACCGAAACATCCAGCGCCGAGGTCGGCTCGTCGGCGATCATAATCTTCGGGTCCGGAATCAGCATCATCGCGATCATAATCCGCTGCCCCATGCCGCCGGATACCTCATGCGGGAACATCCGATACACCCGCTCAGGGTCGCGAATGGCCACCGCCTCCAGCATCGCCATCGCCTTCTTCTTGGCCTCTTTTTTCGAGACTTTATAATGCAGCCGATAAGCCTCCATTATCTGTTTTCCCACCCGCATCACAGGGTTTAGCGAGAACTTCGGGTCCTGCATGATCATCGAAATCTGCTGCCCGCGCACCTTGCGCATCTCCTTCTCGGAGCGCCCCATCAGGTCCTCGCCCTCCAGCGCCAGCTTGTCGGCCTCCACCATCCCCGGTGGCCGGATAAGCCGCAAAATGGCACGGCCCGTCATCGACTTGCCCGAGCCACTTTCGCCCACAATCCCGAGCCGCTCTTGCCCGAGGGAAAAGCTCACCCCGCGCACCGCGTCAAACACGCCGTTGCGGGTGGGGAACTTCACCCAAAGGTTTTCGACTTCTAAAAGCTTGCTCATTGGGAACCATCCTTCGGGTCCAGCACATCGCGCAGCCCATCGCCCAGCAGGTTAAACGCCAAGGAAACCGTGAAAATAGCCAGCCCCGGCATGGTGGCGACCCACCAATGGTCAAGGATAAACTTGCGCCCCTCAGAGATCATCGCGCCCCATTCAGGGCTCGGCGGTTGCGCGCCAAGGCCAAGGAAGCCAAGGCCAGCGGCGGCCAGAATAATGCCCGCCATGTCCAGCGTAACCCGCACCACGAGCGAGGAAATACACAGCGGCCAAATATGCTTGGTGATAATCCGCATCGGCCCCGCCCCTTGCAGTCGCACCGCGTGAATGTAGTCTGAATTCCGTATCGTCAGCGTTTCCGCCCGCGCAATCCGCGCATAGGGCGGCCATGCGGTGAGCGAGATCGCCAGCACCGCGTTTTCGATGCCCGCGCCCAGTGTGGCCACAAAGGCCAGCGCCAGAATAAGCCGTGGGAAAGCGAGGAAAATGTCGGTGATGCGCATCAGGATGATATCAATCCAGCCGCCGGTATAGCCCGCAATGGTGCCCACCAGTAGGCCCACGATGGGGGCCATAAGCGCCACCAGCGTTACAATGTAAAGCGTGATGCGCGAGCCATAGAGAAGCCTTGAGAGAATATCCCGCCCGAGGCTATCAGAGCCGAGAATATAGCCCTCAATCCCGGGGTCGCGGTCTGCCTGCCAAATCGGTGGTGTGAGCCGCAAGCTCAGATCTTGGATAAACGGATCAGACGGGGCCAGCACCGAGGCCAGCGCCGCGATGACCACCAGAAATATCAAAATCCCCAGCCCGAGCATAGCCATATGGTTGCCCTTGAGTGATAGCCACGCTTGATAAAGCGAAGCGGCGCGGGCGTGGCGGCGCGAGGTTGGGGTGTCAGTTAGCAACCATGCCCTGAGGCCGGCTTTAGGGGTGTCGCTTAGGCTCATTTTGCCCTCGGATCAAAGAATTTATAGAGAAGTTCGGCGAAGATATTCAGCAGCACAAACACAAGGCCAACAACAACCGTGCCTCCCATAACCGCGTTCATATCAGCGCTTAGCAGCGAGATGGTGATGTATTTGCCAATGCCCGGCCACGAGAAGATAATCTCGGTTAACACCGAGCCTTCAAGCAGGCCCGCATAGGAAAGCGCGATCACCGTAATCAGCGGCACCTTGATATTGCCAAAAGCGTGCTTCCACACCACCGCCCATTCAGACATGCCCTTGACGCGCGCCGTGGTGATGTACTCCGCGCTCAGTTGCTCCAGCATAAAGCTCCGCGTCATCCGGCTGATATAGGCCAAGGAATAATAGCCCAGCAGCGAGGCCGGCAAGATAATATGCGAAACGGCGTTCCAGAAAATCGTCCAATCCCGCGCGATGATGCTATCAATCAATATCATCCCCGTCACGCTCGGCACGATATCTTCAAAGAAAATATCCACCCTGCCCGGGCCAGAGACCCAGCCAAGCTTGCCGTAAAAAATCATGAGCCCCAAAATGGCAAGCCAGAATATGGGCATTGAATAGCCGATGAGCGCCACAACGCGCGCCACTTGATCTATCCATGTGCCGCGCTTTACGGCGGCCAAAACCCCGAGCGGCACGCCGATGAACACGCCAATGAGGGTGCCCAAAGTTGCCAGTTCCAGAGTGGCAGGAAATACCCGCGTCACGTCATCCCATACCGGAAAACCGGTGCGGAGCGACTTGCCAAAATCGCCCTGCACCACATCGCCGAGGTATATAAAAAACTGCGTAAACAGAGGTTTATCGAGACCTAGCTCCAGAAAAACATCCATATATTGCTCTTGCGTGGCGCGCTCGCCAACGATTGAGAGCACCGGATCCACCGGCATAACCCGCCCGATGAAAAAGGTTACAAATAAAAGCCCCAGCATGGTAACGGCAACCGTCAGCAGCGTGGAGCTAGTTTTTTTCGCTATGCCAAAAAGGGGCGACCTACGCCGCCCCTTTCTGCTGTGTTCAGCCATCGCCATTTACTTGGTCACGTTCCAATAAGAAACGGCGGTAATAGCGCCACCAAGGCTCAAGCCCTGCACGTTTTCAGAACGCCCAGTTTGCTCGATCTTCTGGAACATCACCGCAAATGGGGATGTTTGCTGGTGCTCACGCTGGATGGCTTCATACATCGCAGCGCGGGTGTCGCGGTCATTTTCAACCACAGCGGCCAGCGTGGCCTCGGACATTTCAGGAATGCTCCACGAGTTACGCCAAGCCAAAAGGCCCGTTGCGCCTGCCTCATCTGAGTTATCAGGGTTAAAGGCAAAGGTGCCAGCGTTTGTATTTGGGTCAGGGTAATCTGGGCCCCACGCACCTACATAAATGTCATGCTCACGCGCGCGATAAACACCCAAAATCTGCTTGCCGGTGCCCACGGTAATGTTCACCGTAATGCCAGCCTGCCCAAAGGTATTCTGGATAGATTGCGCGATTTCGATGCGCTCTTGCGCTTCCCGCACCACAATGCCAATTTCAAAGCCATCTGCATAGCCAGCTTCAGCCAGCAGCGCCTTGGCTTTTTCGATGTCGAGCGTGAACGGCACGTCGTCAATCGCACCCAGATAAGTGGCAGGCAAGAAGGCTTGGTGAATGGTGTATTGGCCATTCAGGAAGCTGTTTTGCATGCCTTCATAATCGATCAGATACTTGAGCGCTTCGATCACTTTCGGGTTGCTCAGAATCTCGCTTTTCTGGTTCATCGAAATATACATCAAGCGGCCACGAAGCTCGCTATCCACCTCGATGCCGTCTTGGCTAGAAGCACCAGCAACATCTTCAGGGTTCAGGTTACGCGCTACGTCAATGTCGCCATTTTCGAGCAGCAAGCGCTGGGTGGCGCTTTCCTGAATGTTGCGCACAATCACGCGCTGCATAGCAGGTGCGCCACGGAAGAAGTCGTTATTCGCGATCAGCGTTACGCTCTCATTTGGCTTCCAGCTGCCAAGCGTATAAGCGCCCGAACCAGCGGAATTGGTGCGCAGCCATTCATTGGCGAGGTCACCGTCAACGTCATGCTCCATCGCGGTTTGGCTATCAATAATAGAGCCAACGGTCGCGGTAAGGCAGTTGAGCACAAAGGATGTCGCGTAGCGCTTATCGGTTGTGATGGAAACAGTATTGCCGTCAGCCACAATGGTTGTTTCAACGTTTTCGGGGGTAAAGCCGAACTGTGAAAGAATAAACGAAGGTGTTTTGTTCAGCGTAATCACGCGGCGGAGCGACCACTCAACGTCTTGCGCTGTAACCGGATTGCCTGACTCAAACGTAACGCCTTCGCGCATGGTAAAAGTGATGGTTTTGCCATCTTCCGAAACGGTCCAGCTTTCAGCCAGTGCCGGAATGTAGCCGCCGCTTAGGTTGGCAGGGTCAAAGCCCACAAGCTTGGAATAGAGGTTGCGATTTACGTCCGAGCCTGAAAACTCGAAGCTCTGCGCCGGGTCAAGCGTGGTGATGTCATCGATCTGTGCGGCGATGATCAGCATGTTGTCGGGCGTGGCGGCAATGGCAGGTGCAATGCTTACGCCAGCGGCCAGAATAACAGCCGTGCTAAATATAGTTGAACGAAGTGCGTTCATGGTATCCTCCTGATGGTTTTTCACGGGATTCTTGCTGAATCCCTTATGCCAGCATTAACCCGCGCTTTGACCATTTAGTCAAGCACAGGATAGGCAATAGTATACCGTATTATTACGGGGTTAGGGTTTCCACGTGCGCGCTAGCATCGCCAGCCAGTTGCGGTAACAAAGCTTTTCCATCAGTGCCTCATCATAGCCATGCGCCACCAGCGCGGTGCGCAAGGCGGGCAAGCCGGAAATATCGCCAATCGCTTCCGGCACCATTGCTCCATCAAAATCCGAGCCAAGGCCGACATGGTTCTCCCCCGCCATTTTGATCATATGATCAAGGTGGCGCAGCATGGTTTCCAGCGATGTATCCGCTAGCATCTGCCCATCAGGCCGCAGGAATGCGGTGGCAAAGTTCAGCCCCACCATGCCACCACTTTGGCCAATGGTGCGCAGCTGGTCATCGGTCAAGTTGCGCGCATTGGGGCAAATCTCGTAGGCGTTGGAGTGCGTTGCCACAATCGGCGCATCGCTGCTTTCCACCACATCCCAAAAGCCCTTTTCATTGAGGTGGGACATATCAAGCATAATCCCGAGCGCATTACACTCGCGCACAAGATCAAAGCCGGCAGGGCTAAGGCCGGGGCCGGTATCACCGCTGGATGGGTAGCGAAACGGCACCCCTTCAGCAAAAATAGTCGGGCGAGACCAGACCGGCCCTAATGATCGTAGCCCCGCACGGTAAAGCACGTGCAGCGCATCAAGATCACGGTCAATCGCCTCGGCGCCTTCCATATGCATAATCGCGGCCATTGTGCCGCTTTGCATGGTTTTGGCGATGCCCTGAACGCTTGTGCAAATCTTTAGCGCCCCGTCAGCCTCAAGGTCTGCCAGCATGCGCGCTTGCTTCATCGCCACGTTCAATGCATGGGGCTGGTCGATCGCGGGTGGCATGGGAATATCATATTCCGGCTGCATCATTTGGTCAAAAATGCCGTCTTCATCCATCGGGCTTGGCACCCAAATGGCAAAAAACCCGCCACCAAAACCGCCCGCTTTGGCTTTTGGCACGTCTATATGATGCTCGTTCCCGGTGCTAAACGCGATGCGCGCCGCCCGACCGCCTTCAAACTGCTTGAGTAAAACATCATTATGGCCATCAAAAATCAGCGGTGTGTTCATGGTGCATCCGGCAAATATTGCCCCTCCAGCTTAATCAGAAATTCAGCAAAGGCTTTGGCCACCGGAGGCAGCGCCCGCCCTGCCCGCCGGATTAAAAACCAGTGACGCACAATCGGCAAGCCCTCAAATTCCAGCGTTACCAGCCGCCCGCTTTCCAGTTCGGCGCTCACCGCCTGTGCAGAGATAAAAGCCAGCCCCAGCCCCGCAATCGCTGATTGCTTGATGGTCTCGTTACTCTCGATCACCATGGTTTTATATTCCTGCCCCTCGCCGATTCTATCCAAGAATCGCTGCATCAAAATGCGGGTTCCCGAGCCGCGTTCACGCGAAAGGAAGGTCTCTGAGAGCAAATCTTCGGGCGAAATGTCGCGCTTACCCGCGAGCTGGTGCCCCTTGGGCGCCACCAAAATATGCGGGTTATCCCCCAGCAATTCGGCCTCCACCGGCGGGTTTCTCGGTGGCCTGCCCATGATCGCGAGGTCAATTTTCTTATCGCTAAGCGCCCCAACAATCTCCGCCCGATTGCCGACAAACAAGCTGATTTCCACATCCGGCAACCCCTTTTGCGCCGCCACCACAATGCGCGGCGCGAAGTATTTTGCCGTGCTCACCACCCCCAAAGTCAGGTGGCCAACCTTGCCTGTTTTCAACGCATTAATATTGTTATAACAAGCGCTTAGTGAGTTTTCAATCTGCCGCGTTGTCGCCAACACCGCCGCCCCACTTTGGGTCAGCACGGTCTTGCCATCCGGCCCTCTATGCACCATTTGCACCCCGAAATTACTCTCCAGTGATTTTAACTGCGTAGAGACCGCCGGCGCGGTCACATTCAGCAACTCGGCAGCGGCCGTTAGGTTTCCGGCTTTCACAATCGCGGCCAGCGCGCGCAACTGCTTTAGGGTTATGGCGTTTTCATGAATCATAGTTTCTCTTAACACAAAAAAGATTTTTTTTAGTTTTATTTTGCGCCCAACCTGTCATGCATCACATATTCACTTTTTCGCAACCAACGGGAAACAGCGTTTATGACCTCAGACACCAACCTGAGCGGCTTTCTTTCAGATAAGCCCAAAGACCTTAGCGAGGCCATTCTCGCTTTGGCCAAAGTCGGCAAAGACCTTGCCGCCCTCATTTCACGCGGTGCCCTAGGTGGCGAATTAGGCGGAGCCGTGGGCGAGAATATGGGCGGTGACCAGCAAAAAGCGCTGGATGTCATGGCCGATGATGTTTTCGCCGCCGAACTCACCAAAACGCAGGTGAAATATTACGCCTCCGAGGAGCAGGATGACGTGATCACCCTGAACCCGAACGGCCACCTCGCGTTGGCGATTGACCCGCTCGATGGCTCAAGCAACATCGACGTCAACGTCTCCATCGGCACGATCTTTTCGATTTTCGAGGCCAAAGAGGGCGCAAACGAGAGCTTCCTGCGCGCTGGCAAAGAGCAGATCGCCGCTGGCTACATCATCTTTGGCCCGCAAACCGGCATTATGCTCACCTTGGGCGACGGCACCGCGATGTTCATTCTTGACCATGAAAATGGCGAATTTATGCTGGTGAACCCGCGCGTAAGCATCGAGCCAGACGCGATTGAATACGCCATTAACGCCTCCAACTATCGCCACTGGCCAACCCCCATTCGCGCCTATGTTGATGATATGATCGAAGGTGCCGAGGGTGTGCACGGCAAAAATTTCAACATGCGCTGGGTTGCCAGCCTAATAGCCGAAACCCACCGGATTATCTCCCGTGGCGGCATCTTCCTTTATCCGGGCGATGACCGTGAGGGCTATAAAATGGGCCGCTTGCGAATGGTCTATGAGGGCGCGCCCGTTGCCTTTGTGGTCGAGCAAGCGGGCGGCATTGCCACCGATGGCAAAGACCGCATCTTGGACCAAATCCCGACAGAGCTACACGGGCGCACCCCGCTTGTATTTGGCTCGAAAGACAAAGTTACCCGCGTGGCCGCGTACCACGACCTCCC
>JAJRRX010000129.1 GCA_024279075.1 Alphaproteobacteria bacterium
CATGTTTCGGGATGAGCTGCAAGACCTGAAAGACCGCTTCTTAAGCCGCTTCCATGTCATCCATATTCTGGAAGATAACGCGCAGGATATCGACTTGTTTGCTGGCAGATTGGACGCTGAAAAGCTCGATGGGCTTTTCAATGGCTGGGTGAATATTGAGGCCGTGGAACAAGCCTTTATTTGTGGCCCTGCGCCGATGATGGAAGCCGTTAAGTCGGGGTTGTTGAAGCATTTGGACGCCTCGCAGATATCCATTGAGCAGTTCCTCTCGGACCAACCCGGACGCGCCGCACAAACGGCTGCGCCCTTGGCCAGCGCGGCCCCTCGCGGCGCGCTGCAAGCGACGGTTCTGCTTGACGGTGTTAGCCATGAGGTGGCGCTCGATGCCGAAACTTCGGTGTTGCAAGCGGCGTTAGATGCCAAACTTGATGCGCCTTATGCCTGCCGCGCGGGGGTGTGCTCTACCTGCAAAGCCAAGCTCATTGAGGGCAAGGTCGAGATGCGCGCCAATCAGGCGTTGGAAGATTATGAGGTGGAGCAGGGCTATATCCTCACCTGCCAAGCCCATGCCAAAACCGCTAAAATCGCGGTGGATTATGACGGTTAGCGCTTACGCCGCCGTTTCCGCTCTCCGCTTGCTGCATTATAGCTAACATCGGGCAGCGGGGTGGCGGCCCGTAGCCCCGCAAATGGTGCCGTTGCATGGGGGATATTTGTGGCGGCCACAAAATGCTCCTGAAACGCTGGCTCAATAGCTGTTTCCACCTTTTCGATCTCGCGCACCGTGGCTTCAATTTCGGCCCGTGAAGCCAGATTAAGGAGGGCAATGCGCGCGCCCGTGCCAGCGGCATTGCCTGCCGAGGTTACCTTTTCCACCGGGCAATCAGGGATCATACCCAGCACCATCGCGTGTTTGGGCGAGATATGTGCACCAAAGGCCCCCGCTAGCACCACACGGTCCACCGCGTCTACGCCAAGTTTATCCATTAGCAGCCGTGCGCCCGCGTAAAGCGCGGCTTTGGCGAGCTGAATCGCGCGAACATCGCCATTGGTGACTGTAATTTTAGGGCCATCATCAGGCTCAAAAATCACATAAGCATTGGTGCGGCCATCGGTGATGCAGCGCGGCGTGCCGACCTGCTCTGCCGAGCCGATCAGCCCTGAGGCATCGACAATGCCCGCCATGCGCATCTCGGCTATGGCCTCAATAATGCCAGAGCCACAAATGCCAGTGATGCCGCTGCTTAGCACCGCATCGGCGAAGCCCGCTTCGTTTGACCAAATATCACAGCCCACCACTTTATAAACTGGTTCTTTTTCTGCGGTGATGCGGATATGCTCAATCGCCCCCGGCGCGGCCCGCTGGCCGCTGGAAATTTGCGCGCCCTCAAAGGCAGGGCCGGTGGGGGAGGAGCAGGCGAGGACGCCATTTTTATTGCCCAGCAGAATTTCGGCGTTGGTGCCAACATCGACAATCAGCACGAGGTCTTCGGAAAGATTTGGCGCTTCGGAAAGCGCAACGGCGGCAGCATCAGCCCCGACATGGCCCGCAATACAGGGCAGGATATAAAGCTGCGCCGCGCTATGCATTTCCAGCCCAACTTCATGCGCGGTAAAATTTTGGGCATCTGACACCGCTAGCGCAAAGGGGGCTTGGCCGAGTTCTACAGGGTCCAACCCGAGAAACAGGTGATGCATGATCGGGTTGGCAACCAAGACCATCTCGAAAATGTCGGCCCGCGCAATGCCTGCTTGCGTGGCAATTTCTCCGATCAGATCGTTGATCGCGGTCCGTACTACGGCTGTCATTTCCACGTCGCCGCCGGGGTTCATCATCACGTAAGAAACGCGGCTCATCAGGTCTTCACCGAAGCGGATTTGCGGGTTCATTAAGCCAGAAGAGGCCAGCACTTCGCCAGTGGCGAGGTTGCATAGATGCGCGGCGATGGTGGTGGAGCCAAGGTCCACCGCCAGCCCGTAAAGCGGGGCCTCGTGATAGCCCGGCCAGATTTCGAGGATCTGCCCGCTTGGCACGTGGTAAGCGCACGTAACCTGCCACTTGCCCTTACGGAGCTTGGTTTGCAGGCTGCGCAGGGTTGCCAACGAGGCCGTGGCGTCCACGCCCCATTGCGTTTTTAGCGCCGCTTGCAGGCGTTCAAAATCACCAGAGGGCTTGTGCATATCTGGTTCTTCGACCTCGACCAGCAGCATTCTAATCGCAGGATCAATGGTGATATCCCGCGCCTCGGCCCGCTTGCGGATAAC
>JAJRRX010000130.1 GCA_024279075.1 Alphaproteobacteria bacterium
ATTGAAGAAATTTTCTACGTCTAAATCTTGCCCATAAAAATAAGCTTTTGAACACTGATCATTAATCGACGCTTTGACAATAATCTTGTCATGTTTTGGCAGCCAAATACTTATTTGTTTTTTGCGTTCATCAGTTGAAAACTGCTTTAAGTGAACTTTCGGCACGTAGTGCTGATTCTTATTTGCTGCCACGGCGAAAGCTACCTCATTTTGATATGTATTTCTGATAAATAGCTACGTTTAGGCCTCGGCCAAGGGTCTCCCCCCAGCCGAGGCCATTCGCTAAATTTTACACCTCAACAGTCACCTTTTCCGCTTCAATCGGGCGCGATTTGGCGATCTCGATCTTGCGGGGCTTCAGGGCTTCGGGCAGTTCGCGGATCAGGTCCACATGCAGCAACCCGTTGGCCGTAATCGCATCGGTGGCGCGCACATGGTCGGCGAGCTGGAAGCGCTTTTCAAAGGCGCGGGTGGCGATGCCGCGGTGCAGGAAGGTGGTTTCCTCATCCGCTTCGGCCTTTTTGCCAGAAATCACCAGCTGGCCGTCGCGGGCCTCAATCGTAAGCTCGTCATCGGCAAAGCCAGCCACGGCGATGGTAATCCGGTAGGTATCCTCGCCGGTTTTCTCGATGTTATAGGGGGGGTAGCTGGAGCCGCCATCGGCGCGGGTCACGTTATCCAGAATGTTCGCGAGGCGGTCAAAGCCGACGGTTGAACGGTAAAGCGGTGTTAGGTCAAAATTTCGCATTGGGTATCCTCCATTGAGCGACACAAAGTTGCGGCTTTCCTCTCGGACAAGCCAGTTTTACAGGCCCGTTTGGCGCCTGATGGTTAAAAGGTAGGGAGGGAATTGCGGCTTTCAAGGAGTGAAATTTGTGGCAGGCAGCTTATGTAAGCAACAGCAACGGGAACGGCATAATGGCAAATGATCACAAGTTTTGGGATAGAATGGCAAAGCGCTATGCGCGCTCACCCGTTGGCGATGAGGCCGCGTATCAGGAGAAGCTGCGCAAAACGCGCGCAGTTCTCACGCCTGAATTCAATGTTTTGGAGTTTGGCTGCGGCACCGGCTCCACCGCCATAACCCTTGCGCCCGAGGTGGCGGATTATCTGGCAACAGATATTTCTAGCGAGATGTTAAGCATTGCGCGAGGGAAGGGCGAGGGCCAAGAAAACCTGCGCTTTGAGCGGTTACGGCTAGAGGATGTTACCCCGCCCGAAGGCGGCTTTGATGCGATCCTTGCTCATAGCATCCTGCACCTGCTGCCCGATAAAGCGGCCGCGATTTCGCAGGTGTTTGCGCGGCTCAAGCCCGGTGGTATGTTTATTTCCAGCACCACCTGCATGGCCAAAGGCGGGGTGCTAAAGCCGATTTTATGGGCGGGAAATAAGCTCGGCCTGCTGCCTATGGTCCGGTTTTTTAACCCTGATGCGCTGGTGGAAGCGATGCAGGCAGCGGGGTTCGCCATAGAGGAGCGCTGGCAGCCCACGCCAAAAGCGGCCGTATTTTTAGTCGCCCGCAAGCCACTATAGCGCCGCTTTTCTACGAGCCGGTTGCTCCGCACGCTTGATCTCCCGCGCCGCGCCCGCCATATTGCCGGCATGCCCCATGCCCTGCCCTTTCCCCTTACCCCCGCCCGCGCCCACGAGGCCCAAGGCCCGGGTGCCCCGTTTTTCGCCATTGCGGCCTGCGCGGTGCAGCCCAAGCCCTGCCTCTGGATTGCCGAGCGCTGGCAGGCCGAGGGGCTAAACCCTTACGGCGTGGCCGCATTCATGGATCCCGCACACCTGCTGCTGGCACACACCCCCAACCAGCTTGAGAGCCTTGCCTCGGCCGAGGAGGCCCTGCGCTCGGGGGCGTTTGGCGTGGTGGTTGCGCGGCTTTCCGAACCACTCACGCTGTTTACTGGCCGCCGGCTTTTGCTGGCGGCGCAAGCCGGCGAGAGCCTCGGCGTGTTCCTCATTCCGGAAGGTGCTGGCAGCCCTGCCGCCGAAACCCGCTGGCACTGCGCCCCACATTTTTCAGCAAAGGACTCGACTCTGCATCGCTGGCGACTTATAAAGAACAAATCAGGAACATTAACAGAGTGGGTAATTCGGTGGGATGAACAGGCGCGTGGTATCAGTGTGGTTTCAGAGGCTCCCGAGTGAGCGCGTTTTGCGCGCCCGCCCGACGATGGCCCCCTTTGCCCTGAGCCAACGCCAAAGCAACACCGAGCGAGTTTATTGCCTAAACGCCGCCGCCAGTGCGCAGGGGCTGCAAAAGGGCATGGGGCTAGGCGAGGCCCGCGTGCTCTGCCCCAACCTGCAAACCGCTGAAGCCGCCCCCGAGGCCGACGCCCACTTCCTGCAGGTGCTCGCCCGTTGGGCCACCTATTATTGCCCATGGGTGGCGATAGAGCCCGACGGGCTAGCGCTAGACATCACCGGATCCGCCCACCTGCGCGGCGGTGAAGCCCCCCTGCTGGAAGACATCTCCAGCCGCCTTGCCCGCGCAGGGCTCACGCACCGCCTCGGGTTAGCCGATACTTATGGGGCCGCTTGGGCGTTGGCACGATTCGGGCAAAACCGCCCCCCTATGGAGGCAAAAGTTACCTCGATGCCAGCGGCACGCACAGGCGGAGCAACGGCCCCATTGGCACAAAGCGCGCGCGGGGCCTCCCCTGCCCCAAAGCAGCCCAGCGCGGCCTTCCTCTTTAAAATGCACCCGCTCATATGGCTGGCACAAGACCATGTAAAAGCCGGAATCCTTCCCCCAAATACACCCTCTACAACACAGCGCCTCCATTATAACACCCCGCCTTTTTCCGACTACGGGCCACCGCCATATCCAGCGCAAATGCGCCGGACCACGCCGCGCCTCCGGCGCGGTGGCGGCGCGACAGCCCTTGTGCTTGTGTCACCCTCTTTGCCCGCGCCGCGTCTCACCCTTCGTGCATGTGATACGGCTAACAGCCGCACGGCGGTCCCTTTGGCACCCCCAAGCACAATGCTTGCAAGGCGGCACAGCTATGCCCTCGCCCCACGTGCAATAGGAGGCGCGACGCTATGAGGCAGGAAGAAAGGCAAGCATGATAAACAAGCATAAGATCATTCCGTCTGGCAATATAGCCTGCCGGCGCAATTCCCACACCGCGCTCGAAGCTATTGTTCACGGCACCGCGAAGGTCGGGTATGGCCTCTATTATCTAATGGCTTCAATCCGGTTCACATGCCCTAGCTTTGGCTGGGCATGCGCGCACTTTAGGATACATGCTCTGCCCGCATCGCGCCAACAAGGGTACGTGAAAACCACGCACCCCACAACAAATCGCTTTGCTGTTGAAACCTTCCTGTCCGCAGGTCGCAAGACCATGGCCCAAATGCAATCCATCCAATGTTGCTTTACCTCACCCCCTGTTTTCCGGTGCTGCGCACCGGAACCGCGCCTCGCCTTCAGCTCGGCAAGCGGCGCGTCGAGCCCTGCACGGCTTGGCAAGGCCTCGCGCACGCCGCGTGGCAGCTCTTGCGCCTGTGGCGGGGAAATAACCCGTAGCTCTGCACCCCGTCGAAGGGTGCAACAAGCACCGAGGCTTGCAGGCGGCGCGGGTCAAACCTTGCCACACGAGATATGGTTGTCGCGCCGCCACCGCGCCGGAGGCGCGGCACGGTCCGGCGCATCAGCGCCGGAGGCCTTGGGATGCGAAATTATATCATCGCACCATAGTATTCGGCTGGGCGAGCCCGTGCCCCACACCGCCGACCATAAAGGTGCCATAAGTTGGGCACAAAACCGCCTCCCTATCTGGCATGCAGGCCCATCAGGCCTCACATTTGGAGGCGCCCATGCATAGCACCACTTTGCGCAGAAAACCGCAGGCTAAGGGCCAGCCTCCCCGTTTTAGTATAGCGCCCACAGGGCAGGTGCGCGCCTGCCTTGCCCCGCTCCCCGTAGTCGCCTTGCGCCTGCCGCCGGCCACCTGCACCCGCTTGCAGCGGCTCGGCATCCGCACGGTGGAGGACCTTCTGGCCCTGCCCCGCGCCAGCCTCGCGCGCCGCTTTGGCACCGAGGTGCTGCTGCGGCTTGATCAAGCACTGGGCGATATCCCCGAGCCCATCACCCCGTTGCCACCCCCCGCGCCCTTTGCCTTTCGCATGACATTGCCCGAGCCCATCGGGCTGCTCAAGGATGTGGAGGCCGGGTTGGAGCGCCTGTTGGAGCGCCTCTGCGCACGGCTGGCAGCCACAGAAAAAGGCGCGCGGCGGTTGGTCTTTACCGCGCGGCGGGTGGACCAAGCAAGTGTGCAAGCCGAAGTTCGCCTCGCGCGGCCAATGCGCGATGCACCCCGCATGGCGCGGCTGTTTTCGCGTGGGCTAGAAGGGCTGGATGCGGGCTACGGGATTGACCAAATAAGGCTGGAAGCGGTGGAGTTGGACGCCCTGCCCTTGCGCCAACTTTCCACCCATAGTGCCACGCAGCACGATGATTTGGCTGATGTGATCACCAAATTAGGCAACCGTATTGGCCTAGATAACATCACGCGCTTTCTGCCTGCTGACAGCCACCTGCCGGAAAAAAGCTTCTCGGTGGTGGCCGCAGCCTATAGCGAGGCAGGCGGCAGTTGGCCCTGCCCCGCCCCACGCCCGCTGCTTATTTTTGCGCCCGAGCCCATAGCTGGCCACGGCCCGCACCCACCCGCACGCTTCCGCTGGCGGCAACTCTGGTTTCGCGTGGCTCACGCGCTTGGCCCAGAGCGGATTGCGCCCGAATGGTGGTTTGATCACCCCAAATGGCGCAGTGGCGTGCGCGATTATTGGCGGGTGCTCACACAGGAAGGCCGACGGCTCTGGCTGTTTTTTACCCCGCAAAACCCGGGATGGTTTGTGGCCGGAGACTTCGCATGAGGGTCGGGTCTGGCGCATCGGGGCAGTTCAACGTATTTCCCTCGGATTATGCGAGAAGCCATTACCTTAGCCTCCTGCGTTCACCCACCTCTAGGCGCGCCACAGAGTGTCGGCACCTCGGCGCAGCGCGGGTGCAACCCGCCCATAAACACAATATAGATGCGCCGCATACGCCCAGAGCCGCAGCCCCATGAAACAGGTGTCGAAGAAGCGCCGGTATAGCGGCAGGGCACATCTGCCAGCTCTCAAGATCCGGTGCCTGCGCGCCGGACCATGCCGCGCCTTCGGCGCGGTGGCGGCGCGTCAACTATTATGCTTGAGGAGAGGGCACACCCGCGCCGCGCTGAAACGTAATTCCCTGTGGCGAGGTTGGGCACGTATCTGCATAGAAAAAGAAAACCATTCATTCTACTTCAAATCATCTCGGAGAGCGCCTCAAAGGGGCGAGATTACTGTGTACTCTTTCAACCTTCATCACAAGCGTTTCCGTTGCAAAGCGGCGCGGGCACGACCTTGCCCCAAAAGCAATGCCCGCCGCGCCGCCATGGCGTCGCACACGCATTTTTTCCGGAGGAAAAAAGCCGCCCGTAGGGCGTATGGGAGGATGCGGTTGAGCGCTGCGCTGCAGACTTGGGGCAGTGTCATTTCGCCATGCAAACCCATTGCGTACCCCCTTAGCGCCGTAGGGCTTCGCCCTCTTGGCCTTGCCAATTCACCCAGAGTATTTTGGAAAAGAAGAAGCCATAAACCCCATAATTTACGCCACTAGCCATGCCTTATGCCGAGCTTTGCACCACCAGTAATTTTACCTTTCTCACAGGGGCGTCCCACCCTGTGGAGCTGGTGACCCGTGCCGCCAAGCTGGGCTTGCCTGCTGTGGCGATCACTGATCATAACAGTTTGGCAGGGGTGGTGCGCGGCTGGTCGGCACTGCAAGAGCTCAAGCGCATTGGCACGCCTAATCTACCTAAACTGATCACCGGATGCCGGCTTATTCTGCAAGATAGTGATGCCCATTGGCTGGCTCTCCCCACTAACCGCACCGCCTATGCGCGGCTTTCTCGGCTGCTTACTCTTGGCAAGCGGCGGGCGGAAAAAGGCCAGTGCCACTTGCGCATGAAGGACCTTGCCGCCCATGCTGAAGGGCTGATCTTGGTCGGGCTGCCACAAGCGCATACGCCCCAGTGCGGCGCGAGCGAGATGCTGCAACAAGCAGGGCGGTTGACGCGCCGCTACCCTGGTAACGTATTCCTCGGGGCGGCACCGGTTTATGACGGGCAAGACCAAGCGCGCTTTCAGGCCTTGGCGCGGCTGGCCCAGCGGGCGGGGGTGCCGATGGTCGCTGTGGGCGATGTGCTGATGCACCACGCACGCCGCCGCCAGCTCGCCGATGTGCTGACCTGCATGCGCCGTGGTTGCACGATTGACGAAATCGGCCGCCATGCGCTGCCCAACGCCGAGCGGCGGCTGAAAGCGCCCGCGGATATGGCGCGGATGTTTCGGGACCACCCTGCCGCGGTGACGCGGAGCGTGGAGATCGCCAACCGCTGCACCTTTGATCTTTCGGAGCTTTCTTATGAATATCCGGATGAGATTAGCGGGGCAGAGCTACCGCAGGTGCGGCTGGCGCGGCTCACCAAGGAGGGGCTGAAGCGGCGCTATCCGGCGGGGGTAAGTGCGGAGACCCAAGCCAAGGTTGATAAGGAACTCACCCTGATCGAGCGACTCGGCTTTGCGGCTTATTTCCTCACCGTGCATGATATTGTCGCCTTTGCTCGATCACAAAACATTCTGTGCCAAGGGCGCGGCTCGGCCGCCAATTCGGTGATTTGCTATGCGCTCGGCATTACCGAGGTCGGCCCCGAGACCATCGCCATGGTGTTTGAGCGCTTCATTTCCGAGGCGCGTGGCGAGCCGCCGGATATTGACGTGGACTTTGAGCATGAGCGCCGTGAGGAGGTGATTCAGCATATTTACGAGAAATACGGCCGCCACCGCGCGGGTCTGTGCGCGACGGTTATTCACTTTCGCAACCGCGCCGCCATTCGCGAGGTCGGCAAGGTGATGGGGCTGAGCCTGGACACCACCGCCGCGCTTTCAAGCGAAATCTGGGGTTGGTCCAACAAGCCCATCGAGCCGGAGAAAATCCGGGCGGCGGGGCTGAACCCTGATGACACGCGGCTGCTGCAAACCATCCGGCTGATCCACGAGATCAACGGCTTTCCGCGCCACCTGAGCCAGCATGTCGGCGGGTTTATCATCACCAAGGGGCGGCTGGATGAGCTTTGCCCGATTGAGAACGCGGCGATGGAGGATCGCACGGTGATCGAGTGGGATAAAGATGATATCGACGCCCTTGGCATTCTCAAAATCGACGTGCTGAGCCTTGGGATGCTGACCTGCATTCGCAAGGCGTTCGATTTGATCGAGGCCCATACCGGCCCGCGTTATACGCTGGAAAACATGCCGAAAGAAGACCCTGAAACCTATGATATGCTGTGCAAAGCCGACGCTATAGGCGTGTTTCAGGTGGAAAGCCGCGCCCAGCTCAACTTTTTGCCGCGCATGCAGCCGAGGGTGTTTTATGACCTTGTGATCGAGGTGGCCATCATCCGGCCCGGGCCGATTCAAGGCGATATGGTCCACCCGTATATCCGCCGCCGCCAAGGGCTGGAGGCGGTGGAGTATCCGTCTGAGGAGCTGCGCGCGGTGCTGGGTAAAACCAACGGGGTGCCGCTGTTTCAGGAGCAGGCGATGCAGATCGCGATTGTCGCGGCGGGGTTTTCGGCGGAGGAGGCGGACAGGCTGCGGCGGTCCCTCGCGACCTTCAAACGCATGGGGACGATTAATACATTCCGTGATAAGTTCATCAATGGGATGCTGGAAAAGGGCTATCCGCCAGATTTCTGCGAGCGCTGCTTTGGGCAGATCGAAGGCTTTGGCGAATATGGCTTTCCAGAAAGCCACGCGGCGAGCTTTGCGCTGCTGGTTTATGCCAGCGCGTGGCTCAAGCGGCACCATCCGGCGATTTTCGCTTGTGCGCTGCTCAACTCCCAACCGATGGGCTTTTACGCCCCCGCGCAAATCGTGCGGGATTTGCGCGACCACGGGGTCGAGGTGCGGCCTGTCTGTGTGAACAATAGCGACTGGGATAACCGGCTGGAGCGGCGGGTGGATGGGGCGCTAGCCTTGCGGCTGGGGTTCCGCCAAATCAAGGGCTTTAAGGCCGAGGATGCGGCATGGATTATAGCCGCGCGGGGCAATGGCTACCCCGACCCTGAAAGCCTGTGGCAGCGGGCAGGCATTTCGCCGAGCGCCTTGGAGCGGCTGGGCGAGGCCGATGCCTATACCAGCATGGGGCTGGGGCGGCGGGATGCGCTGTGGCAGGTGAAGGCCATTCAGGCTCCCAAGCCGCTGCCGCTGTTTGCGGGCAGCTTGGAGGGCGAGGGGATTATCGAGCCGGAGGTGCTGCTCAATGGCATGAAACTGGGCGAGGAGGTGGTGGAGGATTATGTCTCTATGCGGCTAAGCTTGCGCGCCCATCCGATGGAGCTTTTGCGCGTTGGGATGCAGGGGCTAACCCCGCACCATATGCTGGGCAGCGCGCCCATCGGGCGGCATACGGTGTGTGGTTTGGTGATCACCCGCCAACGCCCCGGCACCGCCTCGGGGGTGGTGTTTGTGACGCTGGAGGATGAAACAGGGGTGTGCAATGTGATTGTCTGGCGGGCGATTTACAAGAAATTCCGGAAAGCGGTGATATCGGGCAGGCTGCTGAAGGTGACGGGCAAGCTGCAGAGGGAAGGGATTGTGACCCACCTGATTGCTCAGACGGTGGAGGATATGTCTGGTAGGCTTTCAGAGCTTGGCCACCCAGATTTTGACATTGTGGGGGAGACGACAGCGGTGACGGATGATGCCCCACGGCCTGCGCGGGCGCGGCACCCGAGGGAGCAAGCCAAGGTGCTGTTTCCGAGCAGGGATTTTCACTAAGGCGGCGCGCGGAGTGTGGTCTGCTTGGCAAGGGCGCGCCCGCGCCGCGCTGCAGCATCACCGCTTGTGGTAGGGGGCTTTGCCCCCTCGCTACGCTCACCCCCAGAGTATTTTTGAAAAATAGAAGCAGGGTGGCATGGGCTGTGGTTTGCTCCCCTTTTCCCGTTGTAACCCGTGCCAAGCCCCGATATAACGCGCCCATGTGGACCGCCCTGATCATACGAATTAGCCGCCCGACGCTCTGATAGGGAGTCGTCGGGAAAAGGTGTATGGCCTCGCCGCACCGCCCCTTTGTCCAGTATTCACCAAATTACGGAGCGAGCCATGTGCGCCGAGACCACCGATTATAAAGCCACCCTGAACCTGCCGAAAACCGACTTCCCGATGCGGGCAGGCTTGCCCAAGCGGGAGCCATTATGGCTGCAAAAATGGGCCGATATGGACCTTTACGAGGCCCTGCGCCGCAAAGAAGGCCGCAAGCCCTATATCCTGCATGACGGCCCGCCTTATGCCAACGGGCATTTGCACATCGGCCATGCGCTTAACAAAATCCTGAAAGATATGGTGGTGCGAAGCCACCAGATGATGGGCTTTGACGCGCGCTATGTGCCGGGCTGGGATTGCCACGGCCTGCCGATTGAGTGGAAGATCGAGGAGCAGTATCGCGCCAAGGGCAAAAACAAAGACGACGTGCCGATTAATGAATTGCGCGGCGAGTGCCGGAAATTTGCGCAGGGCTGGGTCGATATCCAGCGCGAGGAGTTCAAGCGGCTCGGCGTGCAGGGCAAGTGGGATGACCCTTACTTGACAATGAATTTCGAGAGCGAGGCGGTGATTGCCGAGGAGTTCATGAAGTTCGTGATGAATGGCAGCCTGTATCGCGGCAGTAAGCCGGTGATGTGGTCGCCGGTTGAGAAAACCGCGCTGGCCGAGGCGGAGATCGAGTATCACGATAAAGAAAGCCCAACGATTTGGGTTAAATTCAAGGTAACAGGCCTTAAAAACAGGGATATAATTGAGCTTAACGCCCCAACAGATGGGAGCCTTGGTGATAGTGTTGTAGCAGGAGGTGACTTGCTGAATGCTTATGTCGTCATCTGGACAACCACGCCTTGGACAATTCCCTCAAACAAAGCTGTCGTCTTCGGGCGGGAATTTTCATATGGGCTTTATGAAGTCGTTGAAACACCTGACGAAAGCTGGGCTAGCGTTGGTGATCGCTTCATTCTTGCAGACAATCAGGCTTCAAGTGTTTTTGAAAAAGCACGCCTAGAACCAAACATGTGGCGGCGGGTTCAAGATGTTACGACTACCGAATTGCTAAATATTGAACTTTCCCATCCGCTCGCGGGTGCTGAAGGTTCTGATGGTGAGTGGGATGCGCCACGCGATTTCCGCGATGCACCTTTCGTAACCGACACCGATGGCACAGGGTTTGTCCATTGCGCCCCGTCCCACGGCATGGACGAATTCGAATTGTATCGCGGTTTGGGTATGCTGGAACAGGTCATCACC
>JAJRRX010000131.1 GCA_024279075.1 Alphaproteobacteria bacterium
TGCCAATATGCGTGCCATCCCGCCGCTCCTTTTGTGCTTTCACTTGCGGCACCCTAGACCACGGCGCATAAAGGCGCAAATAACACCGCCTAACCCCCGCGTGAGGAATGTTTCAATGTATCAAAGCTTCAAAACCCCGAGCAGCCCCGAAACTGGCGCGCCAAGGCTTAAGGCCCTGCGGGTTGCTATGGCGACGGCTGGCCTTGACGGCTTTCTCATCCCCCGCGCCGATGCCCACCAAGGCGAAAATGTCGCCCCCTGCGATGAGCGCCTGGCATGGCTTACGGGCTTCACCGGCTCTGATGGCCACTCTGTCGTGCTACCTAACATTGCCGGCGTGTTTGTCGATGGCCGCTATACCCTGCAAGTCCGCAACCAGATCGACCTTGAGGTTTTCACGCCGCAAGCCATTCCTGAAGATAAGCTAAGCGAATGGCTGCAAAAGCACCTAAGCAAAGGCGTGGTGGGCTATGACCCGATGCTGCACAGCTATGACGAGATTTCCAAGCTTGAAAAGGCGCTTGCGCCCGATATCACCCTCCAGCAAAGCTCCAACATGGTGGATGCGATCTGGGCAGACCGCCCCGCGCCGCCCGTGGGCAAAATCCGCCCGCACCCGCTGGAATTCGCGGGTAAATCCAGTGCCGATAAGCGCGCCGAGCTAGCCGAGAAACTCCGCGAAGCAGGCCTCACCGCCACCATCCTCACCCTGCCCGATTCCATCGCATGGCTGCTCAACATTCGCGGCTCTGACATTTCCAACACCCCCGTGCCCCTGGCCTTTGCTATTCTGCACGCCGATGCAAGCGTGACCCTGATCACCAATCCCGCCAAATCCTCCCCCGAACTTGCTGCGCATTTTGGCCCTGACGTGGCGCTGGTGGAAGATTTTGCCGCCGCGCTCAAAGCCCTCAAAGGTAAGGTCGGGGTAGACCGCGCCACCGCCCCCATCTGGGTCTCGCAACAGCTCACCAATCCCGAGTGGTTCCCCGACCCCTGCATCCTGCCCAAAGCCTGCAAAAACCAAGCCGAGCTGAACGGCACCCGCCAAGCCCACCTGCGAGACGCGGCAGCCATGTGTGAATTTCTGGCATGGATTGACCGAGGGCTGGAAGGAAAAACCGAGATCGACGTGGTGACTAAACTGGAGGCCATTCGCAGCCAGTCCAACGCCCTCACCGATATCTCGTTTGACACCATCTGCGGCTCTGGCCCCAATGGCGCTATCGTGCATTACCGCGTAGACGAGGCCAGCAATCGCGCCATTGAAACCAACACTCTGCTGCTGGTTGATAGCGGTGGCCAATATCTTGACGGCACCACCGACATCACCCGCACGGTGGCCATTGGCACCCCCGATGCCGAGATGATCCGCTGCTTCACGCTGGTGCTCAAAGGCATGCTCGCCCTCTCTATGCTCCGCTTCCCCAAAGGCACCTCTGGCCAGCACATAGACACCCTCGCCCGCGCCCCCCTATGGGCCGAAGGCCTAGACTATAAACACGGCACCGGCCACGGCGTTGGGGCTTACCTTAGCGTGCATGAAGGCCCTGCCTCCATCTCGCCGAAAAACGATGTGCCTCTTGAAACCGGCATGATCCTCTCCAACGAGCCCGGCTATTATCGCGAGGGCGCATGGGGTATTCGCATTGAAAACCTGATCATCGTAACCCCGCCGGAAAATGTCGGCGGTGAAGATAAAATGCACAGCTTTGAAACCCTGACATGGGTGCCAATAGACACTCGCCTGATCGACCCTTCCCAACTCACTAAAATCGAGTGCGACTGGCTTAATGCCTACCATGCCGAAGTCCTGCAAAAGGTCAGCACAAACGTGGCCTCGACCACCCGCACATGGCTAGAAAACGCCTGTGCGCCCATCTAAAGCCCAGCCGCAATCCGTGCTTCTAATTTTCACAAATACTCCGGGGTGAGCCGCTTGCGGCGAGGGGCAGCGCCCCTTATATCCCGAGGTCTAAACGCGGCGCGCGTGCAACCTCGCCCCAAGCACACCCTCAACGCGCCGCCACCGGAGCGCTGTCCAGCAAAGCCTGTGCGGCAGCTTTGGCACCATCACTCACCACATCCCCCGCCAGCATCCGCGCGATTTCGTCCAGCCGTTCGGCCTCGGTCAAGGCCCGCACATCCGTGCGTGTCTCCCCCGCTTGCACAGATTTCGACACCACAAAATGCCCTTGCCCCATCGCGGCCACTTGCGGTGAATGGGTCACCACCAACACCTGTGCACCCAAAGCCACCGAGGCCAAGCGCCGCCCAACAGCATCTGCCGTGGCCCCGCCCACCCCGCGGTCGATTTCATCAAAAATCAGCGTTAGCCCCGAGGCGCGCGTGGTCAGGCATACTTTAAGCGCCAGCAAAAACCGCGAAAGCTCGCCGCCCGAGGCAATTTTCTCAATCGCGCCTGCGGGCGCACCGGGGTTGGTGGAAACGCGGAAGGAAACGGCATCGGCCCCCCAAGCACTGTCCTCTGCCGCCTCAACCAAGGTTTCAAACCCGGCGTTTTCCATTTTTAGCGGGGTTAATTCCGCCATCATCGCTTTATCCAGCCGTTTTGCCGCCGCCACGCGCCGCCCGCGCAGCGCGTCTGCTGCCGCCCTGTAGGCGCGGGCTTGCTCTGCGCGCTGCGATGCCAGCTCGGCAATTTGGCTCCCGCCAGCCTCCAAAGCCTGCGCTCTAAGCTGAAGGCCCGCCCAAACCTCGGGCAGGTCATCGGGCTGCACTTGATGTTTTCGCGCCAAGGCCCGCAGGGCAAACAGCCGTTCTTCGACGCGCTCTAGCTCATATGGGTCCACATCCAACCGCCCGAGCGCGGCTTCAACGCCGGCTTGCACCTCGCCAAGCTCAGCCATCACCCGCCCCATCGCCTCTAACGGCGCCCCTAGGCCAAGCTCTGGTTCCTCATTCGCGTCCTGCATCCAGCGCTCTGCATCTAGCAGCAGCCCTTCGGCAGCGGTTTGCGCTTGCACCGCTTTATCGACATCGCCGCGCACGCGTTCTGCGCCCTGCATCAGGCGGCGTTTGCTATCCAAAGCTTGGTCTTCGCCGGTTTCGGGGGCTAGCTCGTCTAGCTCTTTGAGCGCATGTTCTACATAGTCTGCATCGGCCTTTAGGGCTGCTACTTCAGCCTCGGCAGTGGCCAGCGCAGCCTCTGCTGCGCGCAATCCGCGCCATGCCGCGCCTAGTTTTTCCAGCGCGGCCTCATTACCTGCAAAACTATCCAGCAAGGCGCGGTGGCCTTTGGCATTAAGCAGGCCGCGATCATCATGCTGGCCGTGCACCTCTACCAGCGCCGCGCCAAGCTGGCGCAAAACCTCGGCGGATACCGCACGATCATTGACAAAAGCGCGTTTACGCCCGTCACGCATATTGAGCCGTCGCAATATCAACTGGCCATCAAAGGGCAGCCCTGCGTCTTCCAAAATGCGCGCCACCGCGTGGCTCATATCTAGCTCAAATTCGGCAATCACCTCGCCCAGCGAAGCCCCTTGGCGCACCATTTCAGCCCGCCCGCGCCGCCCGAGCACAAAGCCCAAACTATCCAGCAAAATGGATTTGCCCGCGCCGGTTTCCCCTGTCAACACATTAAGACCCGCGCCAAAGCGCAGGTCTACCTGCTCAATGAGCAGCATGTCTCTTATGGAAAGGTTCACCAACATTGGCAGCACTTTAGCCTAAGTTAACGGCA
>JAJRRX010000007.1 GCA_024279075.1 Alphaproteobacteria bacterium
GGCGGTGCTTTTGGTGCAAAACGAGCAAACGGAGGTGGGGGATTTGGCGCTGAGGCCCGCGGATGAAGACTTTAACCCAGCCATTGAAGCCACCCCGTGGGGCCAAGCCCGGCGCCTAAAGCCGGCACTTATGGTTGAAGGCTGCCCGATGCACTGGGAGCGCCCCGCCGCCGCGCTCGGGGCATCAGCTGCGCGCTGGGCATAAAAAACGCGCCAATAAGGCGCGTTTCTTGTGTGTTTATAAGCGATTAAGCCAGCGGGTCTGGGCCAAAGTCATTGTCGCCATCGGTGCCTTTGCTCACGAAGAAGTAAAGCAGAATAAAGATACCGATCACGGGAATAAGCGCAATCCAATACCACCAACCTGAGCGGTTGGTATCATGCAAGCGCCGCACCATAACCGAGAGATTTGGTAGGAAGGTCACCAAAAGAAAAACCACAATCAAGATCATTGGCACAATCGGGAAGGCAAATGACATCCCCGGTTCAAATGTGCCGTTTTGCGCGGCGGCCATCATTGCGTCGGTATCAAAGCTCATATACATGAAGACCTGCAAAACCAGGCCGCCAAGAAAGACAAAGAGTGCGAAAAACCAGAATTCAGACCGTGCGGCCCGACCTTTGAAAGTTACGTATTTGCTAAAGCAACTTTTAATTGATTCGATAAAAGACATTATAATTCCTCATAGGTTGTTAATGAGGGAACTTTACTTAACTTGGGGGATAAATCAACATATTGTTACCTGTTGGCAACCAAATACTTATTGGAGGCAAAACGGCGGTTTAGGCAAGGGATACACCCAAAGGTTATCGATAAAAAATATTCCCGCCAAAACGCCCGCGTTTTGAAAGGGTGTTAAACCACCCCGGTACCATGCTGGCAGCGTGGAAAAACAGCGCCCCGTTGGTAATATCTTCTTGGCGGTCCGTCAGTAATTCATAGGAGATCTGGCGCATTTTCACCAGCTCTGCTGGTTCGCTGAATTGGTCGTTGGGGATGGCATCGCAGCGGTAGCTAAACTGGCAGGAACCATTATAGCGCTGGTCTATCACCCCGCACACGCTTGCCGGAAAGCGGCTATCGGCGGCACGGTTTAAAATCACTTCCCCCACAGCGCGCTCGCCTTCATAACTGGTGCCACGGGCTTCAAAGTAAAGCGCCTCGGCAAGGCAGCTTAAATCTTCTGAGGTGTAACCAGAGCTGGAAAGCGTGGCATCCATCGGGGCGGCTTGGGTGCAGGCCGTAAGCACGGCAAGCATGAGCGCGGAAAATTTTGAACGGAGAAACATGGCACACCTAATTAGATAAATTTGCGCGTATATGAACTGTATACCGTAAAATTGCAAGGTTTGGCTGATTTTGCTGGCAATATGTCGCAAACAAGCGCATGGTGCCGCCCGCGACATTTTGTCGATTCCGGAGTTATTTTGCCAGATATTACCGATACCGCCCTGCTTGCCTATGCCACCAAACTTGCCGACGATGCAGGAAAGGTCGCGATGGGCTATTTTCGCGGCACGCTCGGGATCGAGGTGAAAGCAGACCTCAGCCCCGTGACCGTGGCCGACAAAGCAGTGGAGGCCTTTGTGCGGGCGCGCCTCGCGCAAGACTTCCCGAATGACGGTGTTTTTGGCGAGGAAGAAGGCGCCAGCGGCTTGGATCGCGACCGTGTTTGGGTGCTGGACCCGATTGACGGCACGCGGTCCTTCCTCTCGGGCTATCCGACCTTCGGGTTTTTACTGGCCATTCTGGAGCAGGGTAAGCCCAAAATCGGCGTGGTGGGCATTCCGGCAATGAACGAGGTATATACCGGCCTCGGGCAGGCCGCAGCACTTAATGGCGCGCCCATTCAGGTCTCCACCCAAACGGCGTTGTCCGACGCCATTCTTTACATCCACGAGGCCGAGCACATGCGCGCGGGTGATGAGGCGGTGCTGGAAAAGCTGACCCAAACCGGCGCCACCCGCCGCTTTGCTTATGATTGCTACGCCCACGCCTTGCTGGCCGCAGGGCATATTGATGCGGTCGTGGATTATAACCTGCAACCCTATGATTACCTGCCGCTTTGTGCGCTGATCGAGGCCGCAGGCGGGGTTATAACCGATTGGCAGGGCCTGCCCCTCACGCTCCAATCTGACGGGCGCGTTATCAGCGCCGCCACCCCTGCCTTACATGCCGAACTTTTGGAGATCACCCGATGAGCGCCACCGAATCCCTTATGCGCCTAATCGGCTCTGTGAGCCTGCTTTTATGGGGCCTATACATGGTGCGGACTGGCATCACCCGCGCCTTTGGCTCGGAGCTGCACCAGATTGTGGGCCGCGCGGTCTCTAACCGCCTTTCCGCCTTTCTCAGTGGCATCGGGGTTACGTTGATTGTGCAATCCAGCACCGCCACGGCGCTGATTATCTCCTCCTTTGCTGCGCGCGGGGTAATTGCCCTGCCTGCCGCCCTTGCCGTAATGCTCGGGGCTGATATTGGCACCACGCTGGTGGCGCAGGTCTTGTCATTTGATCTTTCCTTGATGCCGTATATCCTTGTATTGGTTGGCCTTATTTTGCACGGCCCCAAGCGCTCCAGCAAAACCCGCCAGCTTGGCCGCGCGGTGTTTGGCCTTGGCCTCATGCTGCTGGCGCTCGCCTTGATCGTGCAAACCTCCGAGCCATTGCGCACATCAGTTATTTTGCAAGAGGTCTTTGCCTCTATCGGCTCAGAGCCGATCATCGCCATCCTCATGGCGGCGCTGCTCACATGGGTTTCCCACTCCAGCCTCGCGATTGTGCTGCTTGTCATGAGCTTTGCCGTCGGAGGGGTTATCTCGATAGATCTGGCCTTCCTGCTCGTGATCGGGGCCAACCTTGGTGGAGTTATCCCGCCGATTATCGCCACGCTTTCCGAGGGCGACCTTGCTCGCCGCGTAACCTTTGGCAATGCAGGCTTTAAAATCATCGGTGCCATTATTTTTGTGCCGTTTCTGGGCTATATGCCCGAGCTTTTGGGCCGCATTTCAGAAGACCCCGCGCGGTTGATCGTGAACTTCCACACTCTGTTTAACTTCACTTTGGCGTTTATCTTTGTGCCGCTTGTGCCGCTTGCCGCCCGCATTTGGGAGCGGATCATTCAGCCCAGCAACCACAGCACAGATGACGACACGCCAAAATTCCTTGACGAAAACTCGATTAATACCCCGGTGCTGGCACTGGCCTGCGCCACCCGCGAAGTGGGCCGCATGGCCGAAACCGTAGACACCATGCTGCGCGGCGTTTCGGAATGCTTAAGGGCCGATGATTATGCCAATGTTGACGAACTGATCGAGCTCGATGACCGCGTGGACACGCTTTATGACGAGATAAAATCCTACGTCACCCGCGTTTCGCGCCAAGAGATTGACCAGCCGGAAAGCGACCGTGTGGTGGAGATTTTGATGTTCACTACTAATCTTGAGCATATGGGCGACATTATCGAGAGCCTCCTCGGCGCGCTGGTGCGGCGCTCCAAAAAGGAAATCAGCTTTAGTAAGGAAGGGCTGGAGGAGCTGCTGGAGCTCAACCAAAAGCTGATTTCCAACCTGACGCTGGCGATTAACATCTTTAACTCAGGCGATGTGGCGCTGGCCAAGCAGCTGATTAAAGACAAAGCGCGGGTCAACAAAATGCAAGGGGGCTTTGTGCAAAACCACCTTGAACGCCTGAAAGACGGGCGGATTGAGAGCGTGGCCACCAGCAGCCTACACATGGATGTGCTGCGCGACCAACGCCGGATTCACTCCCATATCACCGCCGTGGCCTATCCGATTTTGGAGCAAGCAGGCAAGCTGCGCAAATCGCGGCTAAAATAGGGGCAAATCTTTTCGGATTCCGCAAATCAAGGCTTGCGGTGCCCGAAAAGACTCTCTAAAACGCCCCTTGTCGGGTGATTAGCTCAGTTGGTAGAGCGCTTCGTTTACACCGAAGATGTCGGGAGTTCGA
>JAJRRX010000001.1 GCA_024279075.1 Alphaproteobacteria bacterium
CATCTTCCTCACGCCGTTTTACCGCCAGCGCCAAGCTCTCCACCCGTGCGCCAAAAGACTCGGCTTCGGCCCGTAGCTTAGAGACCCGCCGCACCGCATCCGTCGCCGCTTCATCCGCGCGCCGCCGCGCCACCCGTGCAGCTTGGTCCGCTGCCTGCGCTGCCTGCATCAAAGCCTTGGCCGAAGCATGTGCCGCCCGCGCCTTATCCGCCAGTCCTTGCGCTTCACGCGCCGCTTCTTCCAGTTCCACCAGCCGGTTCTGCCGCTGCAAACGCAGCGCCGCTTCTGATGGCGCATCCTCGGCACCTGCCCTAAAGCCATCCCAGCGCCACAGGTCTCCCTCAACCGAAACCAACCGCTGCCCCGGTAAAAGCCGCCCTTGCAGCAAAGCGCCCTCCGCCCTTGCGACAACTCCAACAAGTTGCAGCCGCCGCGCGAGCGCCTCCGGTGCCACCACATGCAGTGCCAGACGCGCGGCACCGGCGGGCAAGGGGGCCGTGTCTTTCAAGGCCCCGTAAGTCACCCAACCCGAGGCCGCATCTTCGCCAATTTCCGGTGCTTTCAGATCATCCGCCAAAGCCGCGCCCAGCGCTGCCTCATAGCCCTTTTCGGCCCTCACTTTATCGAGAATCTGCACGCCGTCGCCTTGGTCTCGCGCGATCAAGCGTTGCAGGGCCGCCAGCTCGCCCTCGTGGGCCTTAGCCTCGCCGTCCGCTTCACTCAGTGATACCCGCGTTTCGCCCTCAATCCGCTGGGCCACAGCGCGGCGTTCTTCTACCGCCAGTAGCGTTACTTCTGCCGCTTCGGCCTCTGCTGTTGCGGCCAGTTGCAAAGCCTCGGCTTCAGCCACTTGCGCTTTGGCCGTTTCATACGAGGTTAGCACCTCGATTTCCGCCACCCGCGCTTTTTCTATCTCGCCGCTCAGCTTTTCAACCAGCCCTTTTGCATCCTCCAGCCGCCGCTTGGCGGATTGATGCCGCGCTGCCAACCGCGCGGCATCCTCGGAGAGCTGGTCCGCCTCGGCCTCAACATTCTGCAAGCTCTGCGCTGCGGTGCTGGCGGCGTCTTTGGCCTCTGCCATTTTATCTTCATGGCCTGCGCCTGCCTTTTCCAGCGCTTCAACTTCCCAGTTTAGCCGCTCCACGGTTTCGCCGGCATCTTTATTCAGTGCCGCCTCGCGCTCGGCGTCTTTTTCCAGCTGGGCTATGCGCGTTTCAAGGTCGGCAATCGCCTGTAATGCGCGGGATTCTTGCTCGGCAAGCGCGGCCTGCTCTACCTGAAGCCGCTGCAATACCGAGCCCGCAATCGCCTCTTCCTCACGCAGTGGCGGCACCTTGCCCTCGGCTGCTTCTCGCGCCTTGAGCGCGGCCAATGCCCGCCCCTGCGCCCCTGCGGCGGCTTTGCTGGCCTCGCCCAAAGCGCCCTCGGCAGCCAGCCTCTCCACGTCTGCCTCGCGCCAGCGGCGATAAAGCAACAGCCCTTCGGAGCGCCGTAACTCATCGGCAATCTGCCGATAGCGCGCTGCTTGTTTGGCCTGCCGCTCCAAGGTGCGCAACTGGCTTTCCAGCTGCTCCAACACATCTTCCACCCGCACCAAATTGCTCTCGGTGCCGTTTAGCTTTAGCTCCGCCTCGTGGCGGCGTTTATAAAGGCCGGAAATCCCCGCCGCCTCTTCCAGCACCCTGCGCCGGGCCTTGGGCTTGGCGTTGATCAGCTCAGCGATTTGCCCTTGCCGCACAAGGGCGGGCGAGTGCGCCCCCGTGGAGGCATCGGCAAACAGCATTTGCACATCGCGGGCGCGGCATTCTTTGCCATTAACCTTATAAGCCGAGCCAGCATCTCGGGTGATCCGGCGCACGATCTCTAGGTTATCTTCGGTGTTAAATGCTGCGGGGGCCAGCCGCTCGCGGTTATCCAGTGTTAGCGTCACCTCGGCATAGTTGCGCGCGGGGCGCGAATCCGCGCCTGCAAAAATCACGTCATCCATACCACCGCCACGCATGGCGCTGGCGCGGTTTTCGCCCATCACCCAGCGCAGGGCCTCGAGCAGGTTGGATTTGCCACAGCCATTTGGCCCGACAACCCCTGTCAGCCCCGGCGCAATCACCAGTTCTGTCGGGTCTACAAAGCTTTTAAACCCTAGTAATCTGAGCTTGCTAAATTGCACGGTATTGCGATTCTCCAAAAGTGCTACAAGATTCCGCGCGGGGGCCGCAGAGTCAAGCTAATCTACCTAATATTGCGGCATTCAGTCCCTTATCCACAAGATGTCGTTGCGTTAAGGCGCGTTTGTGCCCATCATTGGGGCAAAAGGGGAATTGAAAATGAAACTACTCGGTATTTCTGGCTCGCTGCGCGCGGAGTCCTTCAACACCATGCTATTGGCAGAGGCCGCGCGGCTTTTTGCGCCCGAGAGCTACGCGCTGGCCAACCTTAACCTGCCGCTTTTCAACGAAGATATCACGGAGAAGCCCGCAAGCGTGCTTAAGCTGCACGCGGATATTCTTGCGGCGGATGCGGTGATTATCGCTACACCGGAATATAACAAAAACCTGTCGGGCGTGCTAAAAAACGCGCTGGATTGGGTGAGCATGGTGCGCCCAAGCGCTTGGGCAGGCAAGCCTGTGGCCATCCTTTCGGCCTCTTCTGGCATTACCGGCGGGGTGCGGGCGCAGTATTCCTTGCGCCACTGCATGACCACCTTTAACCCCCGCATTTTGCAAGCGCCCGAAGTGATGATTGGTAATGCCGCCGAGGCGTTTGATGCAAACGGACAGCTCGGGCAAGAGCGGACGGTGAAGCTGCTCACCAAGCAAATGCAGGCCCTGCGCGCTGAGGCTGCGCGCCATTAACCTGATACCCACTTGAAAATAGTTAAATTTTAGTTAAGCTGCAGGCATTAATCATTATCAGGAGTTATTTGTTATGAGACTCGTTTTATCCCTCAGTGCAGCCCTCGTTGCATCGGCGTGCTCTTTTAGTACCACCACGGCAAACGGAAGTTGCGCCGCGCGCGCCACGACCGAGCTTACGGCCTTGCAAGCTGCCATTCAAACCGCCGAAGAAAACCTTGCGCGGGGCTTTTCCATAGAGCGGCAGTTGGTAGGGGGCAGCACCCAAGTTGAAGAAGTGCAGGTCCCTATAAACGTCGCAAAAGAAAATGCGAAACTCGCAGGCTTGCAAGAGCGACTTGGTGCGACCCAAGCCCAAGCCGATAGTGCTTTGGCGGCGTGCGGCGCTTGATCTGTTAAACGTCTTGTGTTTCTGCAGTCAGCTCAAGCTTGGCGGGGGTCATGTCTAGATCCCCGACTCCCAGTGCATTTTTCGGGCGGGCCAGCGCATAGCGTGTAACCCAATAAAGCCGCTCTTCGGCGCGGGTAATGGCCACATATGCCAGCCGCTTCCAGAGCGGAATGCCCGCCTCGACCCGCCCCATTTTGGCAGCGATCTGCAAGTCTGGCCCAAACACCTGCACCGAGGGCCATTGCGAACCCTGCGCTTTGTGGGTGGTGACGGCCGCCCCGTGCAAAAACGCAGCGCCCATGCGCGCCGCGCTCACAATCATCGGCTCCTCTTGGTCCGGCAGTTCGATTTGAATGATTGAAGCCGCGTTCACCAAAGGGTCTGCCGCACCCGTCACGTAAAGCCTGCTAAAGCCCGGCTTTTTGCCCGGCCCGAGGTAGATGCACTGCGCCCCTTTGATCAGCCCGCGCGCCTCTAGGTCTATCCGCTTTTTGCGGTGCTTAACTGGCAGTTCGATGCCATCACATATCAGTGGCTCTCCGGTAAGTAGCGCGGTTTCGGGTGCATCATGCGCGCCGCGAAACGCCGCGATCAGGCGGATACGGGTCGCATTGCGCCAAACCAGCACTGGCGAGCGCGCCATCAGGTCAGCATCCACCCTTGGAGCCATGATCACACGGTCATCCTTGGCGGCGGCCTCGCTCAACATGCGCTCGAAATCATAAAAACTAAGCTGCGGGTCACTGAGGGCATGGGCGAGATCAAGGATCGGATTATCGGCGGCCTGCCTGTGCACGCGGCTCAAAATAAGCTTGCGTTTTTCGGGCAGCTTGTCAAAAGACATCGCGCCGGATTGGCCAACTGGGGCAAGCTGGGCGGGGTCTCCAAACAGCACCAGCGTGGGGAAAAGCGCCTTTAGGTCGTCGAGCTGCTTATCGTCGAGCATCGAGCTTTCATCGACAAAGCCGATATCCAGCGGGTCGGTCCGCCGTTTCCAGCCGGTGATGAAATCAGAGCCGCGCAGGCCCGCCGTGGCCAGGGCGCCCGGAATGGATTTGTGAATTTTGTAAAACGCTTCCGCACGGTCGAGCGCGGCTTCCGTCAGGCCCTCGATCTCGGGCTTGCTGGCGCGGCCTTCCAGCCATTCCGCGATTTGCTCATATTCCGGATCATAGATGGGGGTATAAATAATCCGGTGAATGGTGGTGGCTGGCACCCCGTGCCGCCGCAGCACGCTGGCCGCTTTGTTGGTCGGGGCCAGCACCGCCAAGGTGCGCTTGTCTGGCCGCGGTTTGCCCTCGTAATCGCCGGAGACAACGTCAATCCCGAGATCACAAACCGCGTCCACAAGCTTGGCCAAAAGCATAGTTTTGCCCGAGCCAGCCTTGCCCAAAACCGCCAACACGCTATCACTGCGCCCAGCGGGCAGCGTGAGCTGTTCATTATCGAGGTCCACCCCCGCCTTTTTCAGCTCACCAGCAATGGTGTCATAGGCTTCGGCCTGATCGTCAGACAATATCATGGCGGCTCCGGTGCGATTACACCGGAATCATAACGCCTTCAATCGCCTTCCACCAGCGCCTTTA
>JAJRRX010000132.1 GCA_024279075.1 Alphaproteobacteria bacterium
TCACCTTTTTGCTGCGAAAGCCAAACCAAGTATCGACCTCGGTTTCCACCTCCCGCAGCCCGCGCGCATAAAATTGCACCCGGGAAAACACCCCCGTTTTCACCTTGATCTCCGAGCGCAGCCGCCCCTCTTTGCTGTCCGCGTCCTCGACCTCTTCATTGGTGAGCGGGCGGAAGTTTGCGGCGATCATCACCTTGTCCAGCTCCTCCAAAAAAACTTTTCGCTGGGCTTTGCTGGTTTTGAGCGGGTGGTCACCCTTTTGGTCAGGGTTCAGGCCGACATAAAGCTCTTTTATGTGCTCGGACGTGGCGAAAAACTCCATATGAAAGAGCAGCGCCAGCCAGCGGATCAGGCTCGCCATTTCAGGGCGGTCGGCCTTGCTTAGGGCCTCATGGTGCAAAATCGCCGAAACAATCTCGGATTTGCGCACCGGAATGTAATAGTCAAAGGCCTCGGTTGTCATGCGTCCCCCTCCAGCGGCGGCCCAAAGCGGGCGCGGATTTTGGCGGCGATCTGGTCGCGCGCTTGGCGATAAGATACCAGCTTTTCTTCGCGGGTGCGGCCTAGGTCTGTCGGGTCCATCACCGGCCAGTATTCAACCTCAAGCGCGTAGTATCGCGTGTATTCCAGCGCGGCCCGCTGGGCCGCAGGAGAGAGGGCGACGATCAGGTCATACCCGTCTATCTGGTCGCCCCACTCCTCCATTTCTTCAAATGATCTAGCTCTGTGTTTAGAAAGGGTTACGCCAATTTCCTCACACACAGATACGCAAAATCCATCGACCTCGATATCATGCCGCACCCCTGCGCTTTGCACAAAAATCGAGGTGCCGTAATCCCGCTTCATAATCCCCTCGGCCATGGGCGAGCGCACCGCATTATGGTCGCACGCAAACAGCACAGAGGAGGGGCGTTCAACCATGCGCTATCCTTTAAAATGCAGCACGCAAATCAGCGTAAAAAGCCGCCGCGCGGTTTTATGGTCAATGTCGACCTTGCCTTCTAGCCGCTCCAAAAGCACCCGCGAGCCTTCGTCATGGATGCCCCGCCTGCCCATATCAATAGCCTCAATTTGGGCTGGTGGCAGGCGCTTAACCGCATCGAAATAGCTCTCACAAATCTGGAAATAATCCTTGATCACCTGCCGAAACGGCGAAAGCGATAGGTGAAATTCTCCAAGTTTCTCTTTGGATTCATTGGATATTTCAAAAACCAGCCGCCGCTCGATGATGGAAAGGTTCAGCCGAAACGGCCCTTCAGGGTTGGCCCCGTCGCGCGCAATCGGGGCAAAGCTGTTCTCTTCCAATAGGTCATAAATTGCCACCCGCCTTTCTTGCTCGATTTCGGGCGTGGAGGCCGGCAGACCACTTTCATCAAGCGTTACCTCTAACAAATTGTTATTACTCATTATTTAAGGTCTCCAATCGCGCCAGCACAGACAACCCATGCGCCTCAAGACTCTCGGAAGTCGCCAAGGTTGCCGCCGCAGGGCCAATGGCCCGCAGGCTTTCTGGCGTCATACGCGAAATCGTAGTTTTCTTCATAAAATCAAGCACATTCAGGCCAGAGCTAAAGCGCGCTGTGCGCCCCGTGGGCAACACGTGGTTTGGCCCGCCAACATAATCGCCAATCGCTTCCGGCGTGTAGGCTCCGATGAAAATCGCTCCCGCATGGATGCATTTATCAGCCAAACCCTCAGCATCCGCCACGCAAATTTCCAAATGCTCAGGCGCAATCCGGTTGCTCAGCGCGGCGGCCTCGTCGAGGTCATTCACCACAATAACAGCACCATAATCGGCCCAGCTTTTGCCCGCAATCAAACGGCGTTCCAGCGTTTCCAGCCGTTTTTCAACGGCTTGCGCCACGGCTTTGCCAAAATCCTCATTATCCGTGAGCAGGATCGACTGCGCGCTTTCATCATGCTCAGCCTGTGACAGCAAGTCCAGCGCCAGCCAATCAGGGTTATTGTCTTTGTCGGCAATCACCAAAATCTCACTCGGCCCTGCGATCATATCAATGCCGACCTGCCCAAAACCCTGCCTTTTGGCCACCGCCACAAAGGCATTGCCCGGACCGGTGATTTTATCAACCGGCGCAATAGTTTCGGTGCCATATGCCATCGCCGCAATCGCCTGCGCCCCGCCGAGGCGATACACCGTTTCCACTCCTGAAAGCCGTGCCGCCAGTAGCACCAGCGGGTTAACCTTGCCATCGGGCGTGGGCGCGCAAATCACGAGGTTTTTCACCCCCGCAACCGCCGCCGGAATTGCGTTCATCAACACGCTTGAGGGATAAGACGCTAGCCCGCCAGGCACATATAGCCCAGCGGAGGAGACCGCCGACCAACGCCAACCAAGGCTTGCGCCTGTGGCATCGGTCCAGCGTGCATCTTGGGGTAGTTGCTTTTGGTGATAGGCTTTGATCCGTGTTGCGGCCAGCGCTAGTGCTTCCCGCTCCGCATCTGGCACCTCGGCAATCGCTGCGTCGATCTCGGCTGTGCTAAAGGCCAATGTATCAGAGGTCAGCGTGAGCCGATCAAACTTGGTCGTCAGCTCGATCACCGCCGCGTCGCCCCGTGCGCGCACATCAGCAATAATGCCGTTTACGATCTCCAGCACATCACTATCAGATTCCCGCTTGGTGCTCAGAAAATCCGCAAACTCTGTTTCAAATGTGGCATCAGTCGTGGATAGAAAAACAGGCATAAGGCACTCCGTATTGGTTGCCAAACCCATAGCGCGCGCTTGCGGTGTGCGCAAGTATGGCCTAGCTGTCTGACACCGGATGGTTGGGCAAATGCTTGGCGCGGGCAACATAGGGGCGCGAAACATCGGTGAGAGTCACATCAATACATTCAACCTCCAGCGCAATAGCGCCATCCCCTTGCAAGATCAGCTTCAAGGTGCCCGCGCCGTCTTCTGACGGTGTAAAATCGAGCGCCAGTAGGGCAAAGATTTGCTCTTTATCAGCGGGGTTCAGCCCCTCGCCGCCCACTTTAAGTGCGCCATCAATCACGAGGGTGGATTGCACCCGCTCAAAGGGCCTTTTTTGCGCTTCAGCGGATTCTTTATCTTCCCAGCGGAAGCGGTTGATAAGCATGGCAAATTGGTGCTTACGTGGCTGCCAACTGGTTTCGCCATTCTGGCCTACGGCATCCTGAATGAGCGCCGATATAACCGCCAAGTCCTCAGCGTTTTCGGCCCGAAGGCGCACAGGGTTTTCGGCCCCGTCGGCAAAGCTTGCATCAACCATTATTCTTTCTCCCGCCGAATATCGGCCCCACAGGTGCTGAGCTTGCGCACCAACTGTTCATAGCCCCGATCAAGGTGATAAACGCGGCTGACCACAGTTTCACCCTCCGCTGCCAGCCCCGCCAGAATGAGCGAAACAGAGGCCCGCAGGTCTGTCGCCATAACCGGCGCGCCTTTCAGCGCCGCCACGCCGTTTACCGTGGCATGGCCGCCGTGGACCTCGATATCGGCCCCCATGCGAATAAGCTCGGGGGCGTGCATGAAGCGGTTTTCGAAAATCTTTTCTTCCAGCACCGATGTTCCATCTGAAAAACAAAGCAGCGCCATCATTTGCGCTTGCAGGTCTGTCGGGAAGCCGGGGTGGACCTCGGTGACGATATCCACAGGCTTGATCGGCCCGTCGCGCTTAACTTTCAGGCCGTTTTCGCTATCCGAAATCGTGGCCCCAGCGGCCTCCAGCTTGGTGCAAAATGCTTCCAGAAGGTCGCGCCGCCCGCCAACAAGTTCCACCTCGCCGCCAGCGATCACTGGCGCAATCATATAGGTGCCAAGCTCGATGCGGTCGGTGACCACGCGGTGGGTGGCCCCGTGCAGCTTTTTGACGCCGTGGATGGTCAGCACCTCCGAGCCTTCACCCTCGATATCAGCCCCCATAGCACGCAAACATTCTGCCAAATCAACGATTTCCGGCTCGCGGGCCACATTGCGCAGCACCGTGGTGCCATGCGCCAGCGTGGCCGCCATTAGGAGGTTTTCGGTTGCACCAACGCTGGCAAATGGCAAAGTATATTCCGCCCCAATCAGCCCATTAGGGGCCTTGGCGTGCACATAGCCCTCGCGCAAGTCCAGCTCGGCCCCCAATGCCTCTAGCCCGCTTAAATGAATATCCACCGGGCGCGCGCCAATGGCGCAACCACCGGGCAGGGAGCACACGGCCTCGCCATCCCGCGCCAGCATCGGGCCAAGTACTAGAATGGAGGCACGCATTTTGCGCACAATGTCATAATGCGCGGTGTGATTGCTGATTTTCTCGGTGCCCAGCACCAGCACGCGGCCTTCTTGCAAGGAGGCGACTTCGCAGCCGAGTGATTCGAGCAGCTCGGTCATGGTGGCGATGTCAGACAAGCGCGGCGCGTTGGTCAGCGTTAGCGGCTCGGCGCAAAGCAGCGCGGCCGGCATCAGCGTAAGGCAGGCGTTTTTCGCGCCCGCAATCTCGATGCTGCCATGCAGCGGGTTGCCGCCTTTGACGATAATTTTATCCATTGCCTGTTAGTCCTTTTCCTGCGCGGCGCTGGCTTTGCGCACCCGCTTTTGCCCCTTGCGGCGCTGCAAATTTGCCCGCAACTGGGCTTTTAGCCGCTCATCCCGCGCCTCTTTAGCGCTTTTGTTTTTGGTTTCTTTTGTGCTCATAAGGCTTGTTTAGCGCAGCGGGGGGGAGGGGTCCAGAATTAGATTGTGGTTGAGGGTGCAAAGCGGAGTGGGTAAGCTGAGTTAACCCTTAAGGAGATTACTATGTGCAAATTGCGGATTAACACGATCTTCCTGTTGCTATTCTGGCCATTTGCGGGACTGGCACAGAGCGGGGCCGAGTGCGATGCGACCCCGCTGACCTGCCTTGCTGACGCGATTGTCGCGGCAGAAGCCGGAGGTGCGAGTGAAAGCAGTATCGCGGCGGCACGGTTGGCAGAGGTGGGTGCTTTGGCGCGCAGCGGTGACCTTTCCGGCGCGCGGACGGCTTTGGCACGATTGGAACGTCCGCGAGATAAGGTGCGGGCGCATCTGGCGCTGGCCGAATCCCTGGTGCGTGCGGGGCAGGGCGCGGCGGCCTTGGAGGCTATCGCTTCGGCCAAGGCTGCAAAAGCATTGATTGCCTATCCCGCATTGCAGCTCAAATTCCAAGCTGACATTGCAAGGGCAGAGCTATTGGCAGGGGATGCTGAGGCGGCGGCACATAGTCTCGCACCGGTTTTGGCCGAAGTGCAAGCCCTGCCTGCGGGGTTGAAGCGGGATGAGCTGATAACCAAAGCTCTGGAATCTGGTGTTCTTTCCGCGGATTTCGAGGCGGCGGAAGCGCTGCTTACACGCATAGATCGCGCTTATAGTCTTGAGGCGCCCATTCATGACATGGCGCGATATTTGATAGCTCAAGGTGAAGTAGACCGCGCCTTGGTGCTACTGAATCGTCTGGAAAACCCAGCGGTGCGATTGGGACAAATGGTTGCGTTTTTTATCGCGTTCCCCGCACTTCAGCCGCAGGCGGGCTGGCGCGCGGCGATGGATGAGGCTTATCGCGCCGCCCTGCTTGCCGGAACCCCGACCTCGCGCAGTTTTGCCATGATCCGCCGCGTAAAGGCCTATGCCAGCGCTGATGAAACCGAGTCGGCGGCCCAATTGCTTATGGAAGCCTTGGCCCAAGCCCGCACGGCATTGGACCGCGTGGGTTATGCCGGATTTTTAATCGACTTGGCCGAGGCCTATCAGCTTTCCGGCGAGCAAGGGGCGGCGCTGGACGCGATGGAAGCCGCCCTGCGCACAGCCGAGGGGATTGAAATTGAAGGCGCGCGTGCGTTTGGCATAGCCGAAATCGTAGCGGCCTTTGCGCGCATGGGAAAAACAGAGAGAGCTTTTCAGATCGCGAGCGGGGCGCCAGATGCAGATACGCAGGCCTTTTGGTATACGATGATCGCTGATGAACTGGCCGCTCCATAAGAGGATAGGCGGTCGCTGCTGTCGTCAGGGTTTTGGTGGCCATTCGCCGCTAAATCAAGCGCATCCACGTTTTTTCGCTCCGAGGCAAAATAGCGCTTGTGAACCGTTGGGGTTTTTGGCTAGAAGACGCGCAGTGCTGCCGTAGCTCAGCGGTAGAGCACTCCCTTGGTAAGGGAGAGGTCGGGAGTTCGATTCTCCCCGGCAGCACCAGTTTATATCTCACGGCTAGTTCGCTACGCTCACGCCTCCGATGGGGCGGCCTGACCGGCCGAGGCGCGGTCGCGCCTTTGGGTGTGTTGGGTTGAAGGTTGTGGGTGGTCTGACCGGCCGGCGCATGGTCTTGCGCTTAGTCTTCGGCCTGTTTTGAACTCATCGTTTACAGCCATGCCAAGGTTATGGCTGCCAAAAGGAGATACCGCGTTCCTTTTGCAATCGTGACCAGCAGCAGAAACGGGAGAAATGGCTCTCGCATTACGCCTGCGATCACGGTTATCGGATCGCCGATAATAGGGAGCCAACTGCCCAAAAGGGACCAGCGGCCATAGCGCCGATACCAGCCTTGGGCGCGTTCAAGCTGGGCATCGGAGCTTGGAAACCATCGGTGGTGTTGAAGGCGCAGCAGGTATCGCCCGAAATACCAGTTGATAACCGAGCCGAGCACGTTTCCGACGGTGGCGACCACGATTAGGATGGAAGCCGGATAGCTGGAGGCCAGTAACAGCCCCACCAACACCGATTCTGATTGCATAGGTAGGATTGTTGCGGCGATGAGGGCCGAGAAGAAGAGGCTGATATAGGCGATCATGGGGCGCGGCTATATCGTCACCACGACCTTGCCGGTAGATTTGCGGTCTTTCAGCAGGGCCAGCGCCGCGTTGGCTTTTTCAAGCGGAAGGGTGTGGCTGATATGGGGTTTTAGCGCGCCGGTGGCGTAGATCTTGAACAGGGCTCTAAAGCTGTCTGTCAGGATTTCGGGGGCAAACACGGTGTAGCCGCCCCAATAATAGCCAATAACGGTGATATTTTTGACCAGCAGGATATTGGCCGGAATCTGCGGGATGTCGCCCGAGGCAAAGCCCAGTGGCAGGATGCGGGCCAGCGGATTACAGGCGCGCAGGGCCGCTTTGAACTGGTCGCCGCCCACAGGGTCATAAACCACATCGGCACCGCCGAGCGCCTTCACCACCGTGCGGATATCATCGGTTTCGGAATTAATCAAATGATCCGCCCCCGCCGCCTTACAAACCTCCAGCTTTTTGGCTGAGCGGGCCACCGCGATAACCTTGGCCCCCATCAGCTTACCCAACTCCACCGCCGTAAGCCCGACCCCACCGGATGCGCCGAGCACCAGCAAGGTTTCTCCTGCTTTTAGCTGCGCGCGCTCCAGCGCCAAATGGCTGGTGCCGTAAGCCACTAAAAAGGCGGCAACCTCTTCGTTTCCCATGCTTTCTGGCACCTCCACGCAGCGGTTAGCTGAAATACAGGTGAATTCTGCCAAGCCGCCCGCGCCGCCGTAAGCGCCAATGCGGGTGCCTATAGCGGGTCTACTTACGCCCTCGCCATGCGCCTCCACCGTGCCGCAAATCTCCATGCCGGGGGTGAAGGGCAGGGCGAATTTCTCTTGGTATTTGCCCTCGACAATCAACGTATCGCCAAAATTAATGCCGCACGCATGCACCCGCACCAAAACCTCGCCCTTGGCGGGGGTGGGCTGCGCCACTTCGACCATTTCCATAGGTTCCCCAAGCGTGTGAATTTGCATGGCTTTCATAGTATTCTCCCCGTTGTTGCTCCGAATTGACGCGGTGCCACCATAAAAGGCAAGCCTATACTTGCTATTGCCCGCAATATTTTGTATGCGGGCGGGGAACGGGGAGGGCTTGCGGCTCGCCCCGCTATTTTTTTTGAAAAGGCCGGAATTATGGATTTGCGAAACGTCGCGATTATTGCCCACGTGGACCACGGGAAA
>JAJRRX010000133.1 GCA_024279075.1 Alphaproteobacteria bacterium
CCGTGGGTGGCTTGGGTCTTTCAAGCGCCCCTCGCCCATGCCAACGGCCTGCAATACATTGCCATCAATGCCACATTCGCGCACCATATAGCGCACCACTTCATCGGCCCGCGCTTGCGAGAGCGAAAGGTTATATTGCACTGTGCCAGAGGCATCCGTATGGCCAATTATTTGGTAAACCCCGTGGCCGTTTTCAGCTGAGGCATCGGTGGAAAGCGCGGCCTCATTGGCCTCAATCGCAGAGCAGAGCGCGTCCACTTGCGACTTTGATTCTGTTTTCAGGAGGGCGGAGTCAAACTCAAAAAAGATTGTCAGGTCGATCACCATTTCTTCGGGAATGGCACTGCCTTCGGTGCTGGCATTGGTCACATTGCCCGGGGTTTCCGTTGCCATTGTCATGCCATCACCGCCTGTTGATTCAGGTGTGGATTCGGTTACAAATTCGAGGGTGCGCGATACACCAAGCGCATCAGTGCCTGCGGCCAAAGCCTCTCGCTGGGCTTGCAACATGGCCAAAATTTCGTCGGCGGTCATGGATTGTGCAGACACAGCCAGCGGGCCAAGTGCCACAGAAAATGCCAGCAGGGTTGCGATTTTACGGATTCCCATCACTCTACTCCTTTAATATTCACGGCCAAAACGGCCAAAAAGTTATTTTGCAGGGTCATCCCCGCTTTCAATAGCCTTAATATGGGCCGTTCACGGGTCCGTTACAAGGTATCGGCTGATCACTTTGGTATCAGGGCTGTTCAAAAGATCGGCCTGCGGGGCCAGTGCCTCTTGCAGGGCGGCGATGGATTCTGCCCGTGGCCGCAACCCGTCAAACAAGGGAGTCGGGCTAAGAACGGCCACCACCATATTGGTGCCAAAGGGTTCCACCACCCGAAAGCCGAGCTTCTCGGTTGAGGAGTCAGAGATCGGATAAGCAAGCCGGATTTTTATCTTACCGTCAACCAGCTCGCCCAAGGGCGGCACCGTGTGGGTTTGGCGGGAAAGATGCGGTAAAAGGTGAAAGACCTGCCCCTCGGCATCAACATAAAACGCATAGAGGAAGCCGGTTGCGCCTTCGGGCAGCAACACATCTATCACCGGGTTTTCACCGGCGCGGAAGGGTTTGTTGCCAAGCTCGCCCTCGCGCTGGCCATAGGAGTAGAGCAGCTCCATGCCGTTATCTTGCGGTTCTGGCAGCAGCGCCTCGATCTCGCAAACCGGCGGGTTAAGCACCCCGAGGTTATAGTCAATCTCGTGGCCGGGCGCGGCTTCCCCGAGCACAAGGTCAAAGACCTCGACATCGCTATCCCGCGCGACAATGCCGGAAACGGTGATGCGGTCATTCGGGCTAAGCATGGTGCCATCGCCGCCGGTTATGCGCAGCGGGCCGCAGGTTTCATAGGTGGCAATCAGTGCGTTTAGCGGGGCCAGTGGCAGCGGCGGAATGGCGACAGATATCTGCACCGATGTATCCACATCCACCAAGCGTCCGGTGGATTCAAACGCGGCTTTAACCGCATTGGCAATGGCAGAGGTTTCCGCCTCACCGCTCAGGCTCACGGTCTCGTCGATCATCTCGACCTTCCACGAGGTCAGCGGCTTGGCC
>JAJRRX010000134.1 GCA_024279075.1 Alphaproteobacteria bacterium
GGAAATGCCCGGAATGGGTAACCCGCCTTGGGCATGCATTGCCGCCATGCCGCCAAGGCTGGCCGAGCCAACCGCCGAGCCGTGGTAGCCATTTTGGCGGGCGATAATATGGCTCTTACTTGGCTTGCCGAGCGAGGCCCAGTAGTGGCGCACCAGCCTGATATTGGTATCGTTGGCGTCCGAGCCTCCGCAAGAGAAAAACGTGCGGTTGAGGTCTCCAGGCGTTAGCGCCGCTATCTTTTCGGCCAGGGCAATGACTGCCGGATGGCTGGTTTGGAAGAACGTATTATAATAGGGTAATTCGCGCATTTGCCGGCTGGCGACATCGGCCAGCTCATTGCGGCCATAGCCGATGTTTACGCACCAAAGGCCCGCCATAGCGTCCAGAATTTCGGTGCCTTCACTATCCCGCAGCATCACCCCTTTGGCCGAAGTAATAATCCGCGCGCCTTTTTTATTCAGCGCGGCGGTGTCCGTAAACGGATGTAGGTGGTGGGCGGCATCTGCCGCTTGCATATCCGCTGTGGCGGGGTGGTTTGTTTTATGGTCCATGGGGCACCGATCGTTAGAGAAGCTATCGAACGATTACTTATTTATGTGCTTTGTTCAACCTGATTCTTTGTCAAAAATTGACAACATATCAAGCAGGTCTTTCTGGCGCATCGGCTTGAATATCGCATCGGTAAAACGCGCCGCTTGGTAATTAGGGCATTGGTCGGCCACGGTGTTGGCGGAAAGGGCAATAATGGGCACAGGATTATTCGCATCGCCCTCGGCCTCTCGAATGGTGGCTGCGGCTTTTACCCCGTTCATCACTGGCATTTGAATATCCATAAATATGATATCAAAAGTGCCATTTGCAAAAGCGATTACAGCCTCTTCTCCGTTGCGAACACGGGTGGTTTTTACGCCCGTATCTTCTAGTAAAACTTCAAAAACAAAGGCATTGGAATCATTGTCCTCTGCCAGCAAAATATTCAGGTTTTGCGGCATCGAGCGGCGCGTGGGCGCCACATCTTCTGCGGCACTTTCCGCTTTTTCAACCACCAGTTCCACGGTAAAAGTGGACCCCATGCCGGGGCTTGAATCCACCTTAATTCTGCCGCCCATTAGGCCAACAAGCTCACGCACCACATTTAGCCCCAGCCCCGTGCCACCACGGCTGACATTTTGTTCAGGGTCGGCAGTGGAAAACGCCTCAAATATCTGGCTGTGTTTTTCGGGGGCAATACCAATGCCGCTATCTTCTACGCTTAAAATCAGCCGCCGCTGGCCCTCATGGCCCATTTGCAATATCGCGCGCACCACCACGCGGCCCTCATCGGTATAGCGGATGGCATTGGAAATCAGGTTTCCTAGCACCTGTGCAAGGCGCATTTTGTCAAACCTGATCCGAGATTCGATAAGGATTTTTGTGTCGAGTTCCAACATCAGCCCGTGCTTTTGGGCCTGCCCTGAAAATTCCGCTACTTTGCTGGCGACAAATTCCGCAATATCAAAATCAACCGGAACCAAGGTGGTTTGCCCGCTATCGAGTTTGCCCTTTTCCAGCAGTTGATTGGCGATAGATAGCATTGAGTCACAAGCGTCCCGCAGCACCGATAAATAGCGTTGCTGCTTTTCATCCAGCTCTGTGCGCGAAAGCGCATCGGCCATGCCAAAAACCCCGTTCATCGGCGAGCGGATCTCATGACTGACGGTGGCCAGAAATTGGTCCTTCTGCCGGATGATGTCTTTCAAGCGTGCCACCTCAGCGGCTGGATTCTGGAGTTTCAAAGGTCTGCATCCTGTCTGGCAAAGCGAATCACATTTTCTGTGAAAGCCAGACTGCGCTACAAATATTGATATATTCTTGACAGATTTAAATTTGAGACCGCGCGAAATTAACGCATCCAAACATCATAGCGGGTGGATTTTCCGATGATCTGATGGCTTGGCGTGGGCAGCCCCTTGGGCAAGGCGGCCTTGCGGGGCCATTTTAGCACCACGCGTTTTTGCGCCGTTTCCAATGCCACCTTGATCAGCGCGCACGCGTCGGGGTCCTCCCCTACAATCTGGCGCAGCTGCCGCATGTCTTGCTTCACCAGCGCCGAATTCCCTCTTGGGGGGTGCATTGGATCGACCAAAACCACCTCGGGGGCAAGTGCTGGCAACAGGTCTTTGGCATCGCCCTGTAGCAGTGCCATTCGCGCTGCAATACCGGCCATCTCGCCCATCCGCGCCTTTTCCAGCGCCGCCGCCAATAGGCTATGCATATGGGCTGAGCGCTCGATCAGCGTGACCCGTGCGCCAAGCGAGGCCAGTAAAAAGGCATCCCGCCCCAGCCCGGCCGTGGCATCAACCACATGCGGGTTTGCGCCCTTTTTTAGCCCCACAGCTTTGGGCAGATCTTGCCCCCGCCCGCCCCCAAAGCGCAGCCGATGCGCCACGGCGCCGGAGGTAAAATCAATGCTAAGCTCTGTGTTTTCCATAAGAGCCTTTGGTGCCGAATTGTATGGCGTGGGTCAAGGCATAAGTATTTCTCTGAATTGCCGAGCAACAAAAACCACCAAGAGAAGAATATTGCTCCGATCAAACCCCATAAACGAGATGCACAACTAGATTCCTAGGTATCTAGTTATCTAAAAACCGTGTTTATATGTTATAAATCAAACGGATACATGGAAAAACAATATTCGGTTTTGGTTGGAAATATGGCTAACGCGAGCTAAGGCGGCCCGAAAAAAATAGCGCATAATGGCGAGGATGTCATCGCGCGACCTGCGCAACTCAGAGGCCACAAAACGCATTATCGCCGCGCCCGTTTAGCCGCCTGCACCTCGCGCTCCAGCGCATTCAAAAAATTGCTGCGGTCCGCTTTGGAAAACGGCTTTCCGCGCCCTTGGTGAAACGGGTCCGCCGCGCGCACATCGTTCATCAGGTCGCGCATGGCGAGCTGGTTGCCGATATTGGCTTTGGTAAAGGCATCACCATTATGGCGCAGCGCCTGCCCGCCATTCTCAAGGCATTTTGCCGCCAGCGGGATATCTCCGGTGATGCAAATATCGCCTTTGCCGATCCGGTCCGAAATCCACATATCCGCCACATCTGGCCCATCATCGACCACCACAATATCCACTAAAGGGTGCGGATTAGGCCGCAGCCCGCCGTTGGACACGAGGTAAACATGCAGCTTATGGCGGTCGGCCACGCGCAGGACCTCGTCCTTCACGGGGCAGGCGTCGGCGTCGATATATATTGTCGTCATGGGCAGCCCTCTGTAAGAAACTTAGCCAAACGGCTATCTGGCGGCGCGTTGTGGATGCTGATCTGCCCATCTGGAATTGCGGTTTGCAATCGAGGGGTCATAACCACCTCGCTACAAACCCTCAACTCCATAAGCTCTCCTATATGCGCCTGCGTAAAGGTGTAAAACCGCCGACTATCTGTCGGGGTAAGTTGAAGTGAAAAAGCCGGCGTCGACATTGTTCGCATGTTTTCCTGCACAAATACTTGCTGTTCAGGTGCAAAATCAATTCCCCCTGCCCTAAAGATAACCACAATACCCGGTTCTTCCAGAGGCGCTGACGACAGTCCAAAAACAATGGTGACGACTTTTGCAACCGATGAAAAAAGGCTGGCAATAACCGAGGCTTCCTCCATATCCTAAACCCCGTGCAATATTTCTGCGTGGTGCATAATATGGTCTTCCATAAAGCTGGCGACAAAGAAGTATGAATGGTCATAGCCGGGCTGCATTCTAAAAACCCCTGCCTGCCGTTTGGCCGCCATCGCCTGTGCCAGTGTCTCGGGTTTGAGCAGGCCAAGGAATTGGTCACTATCGCCTTGGTCGATCAACACCGAAGTCGGAAAACCCTTCTCGGCCATCAGCTTACTGGCATCATGCTTTTGCCACGGGGCCTCATCGGCACCAAGGTAAGCGCTGAGCTGCGTCCGCCCCCAATCAGAGCCTGTCGGGTTACAAATCGGCGCAAAGGCCGAAACGGATTTATATTGCTCGGGGTGGTTCAGCGCCAAAGTCAGCGCCCCGTGGCCGCCCATGGAGTGGCCGGTGATCCCCTGCGCTTCTTCCATCAGGTCAAAATTGCGGAAAATCAGCGCGGGGAGCTCCTCGCGAATATAGCTCCACATATTAAAATGCGCGGCCCACGGCGCCTCAGTGGCATCCACATAAAACCCCGCGCCTTGGCCAAGGTCATATGCCTCGTCATCCGCCACGCCCTCGCCGCGCGGCGAGGTATCGGGGAAAACCAGCGCAATGCCCATTTCAGCCGCCCATGCCTGCGCCCCCGCTTTCACCATTGCATTTTCATGTGTGCAGGTCAGGCCGGAAAGATACCACAGCACCGGCACCGGCCCTTCCTTGGCTTGTGGCGGCAAGTAAACCGCAAAAGTCATCTCGCAGTTGCAAGCTTCGGAGGTATGGCTATAAACCCCTTGCGTGCCGCCAAAAGCCGCGTTTTTAGACAGTGTTTTCATCAAAGGCCTCTTGCTGATTTTATGCAAGTTAACACAGAAATTCAGGCGCGAATAGCACCACAAACGGCTGATCTCAAGATTTGATTTGCGCAATTAAGGTTTTGCCCCGATACTACGGCATCGGAGGCTATAATGCTCAAAACCGCCCTTGCCCTGCTTTGCCTTGCCAGCCCTGCGCTTGGGCAAACCAATGCGGCGATTAACTGTTACCAAGGCGGGCTACTACCCGTGGCCTCTGA
>JAJRRX010000135.1 GCA_024279075.1 Alphaproteobacteria bacterium
CCGCATTCAGCACTCGGAAACCTCACACCCATGGAATTTGCAGAGAAGAAAACAATGGACAAACTGGCCGCATAACGCCATCAATTTAACCCCAAGGACTCTACATCAGGCTGGAGGATACTTGGGGCGCAGGTCACAGCCTTCAATTTGGAATTTTTCTTGGATTAAAGATAAGCACTTACAGGCCGCCTTGGAAAGCTATTCCATAGTTGACCATTTGGAAATTGAAGGCCTTGAGAAAACAATCCAGCGTGAAGAATTTGACGCATTCTGGCACGGGTACAAATAATATTTTTTATGTGGAAAGCAGGGTGGGGTTTCACCCCACCAACACCCCCCGCAACTCCCGAAATATCGGCAATATCTGCCGTATCCGCTCGGCCCCCACGGCCTCTACGATGTCGGCGAAAATGGGTTCTATCCCCTGCACTGCTTGGTCCCGCGCTGCTTGGCCGGCGGGGCTGATGGACAGCCATTTTTTGCGGGCATCATCCCAATCTGGCCGGATGTGGATATAGCCCGCATCCGAGAGCCTGTTCATGGTGTTGGTCATCGCGGCTTTGGTCACGTGCAGCATACGGGCCAGTTGGGCGGGGGTTTTCTCGCCGCCCAAATGCGCAAAATGGTTGAGCACGGCGAAGTGGGAAAGCTCCATGCCTTCGGGCAGGGCGCGGGAAAGCTTGGTGCGGGCGAGCTGGTCTATGATACCGATTTCGGAAAACAGCGTAATGGCGAGGGGATCATTGGTGAGCGTGGTCAAGGGTGAACTCCCGATCATGGCTGAGCGCGGGGATCTTTGCGCGGGCTTCTTGCACCAAGCTAAGGTCTAGCGTCGCAAATGTCACGCCCTCAGCCGTGCCTGCATCGGCCAGCACCTCGCCCCACGGGGAAACCACCAGCGAATGGCCATAGGTGGCGCGTTTGGGGGAGTGCTGCCCGACCATGGCGGGGGCCAGAATAAAGCATCCGGTTTCAATCGCGCGGGCTTTTAGCAGCGTGTGCCAGTGGGCCTTGCCGGTGGGCACGGTGAAGGCGGCAGGCACGGTGAGGATTTCAGCGCCCGCCATTGCCAGCGTCCTGTGCAGGTGCGGGAAGCGCAAATCATAGCAGATGGTCAGGCCGATTTTGCCGATGTCGGTTTCGGCCAGCACCGCGCGGTTGCCGGGTTGGAACTGGGCGGACTCGCGGTAGCTTTCCCCGCCGCCCAGCGCCACGTCAAACATATGTATTTTGTCGTAATGGGTAATGATCTCGCCCAGCGGGGAGATCAAAAAAGAGCGGTTCAGGAAGCGGTCTTCGCCGGATTTTAGCGCCAGTGAACCTATCAGCAGGAATATTTGGCGGGCTTTGGCGACTGCACGCAGCGCCTTCAAAGTCTGGTCATCGTCCTGCCTATGCAGCACATCCATTTGGTGGCTGCGCGAGCTGGAGATGATGTTGCTGACCTCGGGCGTTAGCACAAAGCGCGACCCGCCATCGGCGGCTTCATTCACGTAGCGCTGCAAGGCCTCGCAATTGGCCGCAGGGTCATCCCCTGCGGTAAATTGCACGAGGCCGATGCACAATTTCACAGGGCCAGCATCGGGTCTAGTTTGCCGTCAAAATCCAGCTCGTGCAGCTCATCAGAGCCGCCAACATGCGCGCCGTCAATGAAAATCTGCGGCACGCTTGTGCGTCCGCCTGCACGGTCCATCATCTCGCCCCGCGCGCCTTTGGTGGTGATCACGTTGACCTCTTCAAACTCAACGCCCTTTTTGGCCAGCAGCCGCTTGGCCGCGTGGCAGTAACCGCAGAGCGGGGATGTATAAATTTCGACTCGCGCCATTTTTCTATTCCTTTACATTCGTTACCGCGAATATAGAGGTTTCTCGCCGAGGTTCAACGCGCGCCAGCACAAGAATGTTCACATTTCGCGCCCCTGCGGCAAAACACGCCTCTGTGCAGGCGCTCAAAGTGGCCCCTGTGGTCAGCACATC
>JAJRRX010000136.1 GCA_024279075.1 Alphaproteobacteria bacterium
ATTGGAAGCGTAAATAATGCGGGCGCGGGAGGTGAGGCCAAACCACGCGCCCGCGCTATCGCGGTAAGGCGCGGGGATGTTGGCGTTGATGATATCGGATTGCACGGGCTGGGTTAGCCCTGCCTGCACCATGGCATCAAGGTTGGCGATATCGGTGGTCAGCACCACATCAGCAGGGGAGCGCCGGCCCTCGGCCCGCAGCCGCTCGAGCATGCCCTTTTTCAGGAATACCACATTGGCCGCGATGCCGGTTTCAGCGGTAAACGCCTGCAAAATCGGGTCAATCAGCTCGGGTTGGCGGGAGGAATAAATATTCACTTCCTGTGCAGAGGCCGTAACTGCGGCGGCGCTTAGCAAGGTGGCAAGGACAAGGTTTTTCATCGAGAAGGCTCCAGTTGTTTGCTTGCCCTGCTTAACCCGAGTAATTTACTCAAGTCAATACCTGAGTAAATTATTTGGTAATTTTTCCCGCAACTTTGGCCGCATCCCAAAGCGCATCCATTTCCGCAAGGTTTGAGTCCTGTGGGGCTTTGCCTTTAGCCTTTAGGGCGGCCTCCACGGCGTTGAAACGGCGGGTGAATTTGGCATTTGCCTTGCGCAAGGCCTCCTCTGGCTGCACCCCGAGGTGCCGCCCGAGATTGGCCATCACAAACAGCAAATCGCCAAACTCTTCTTCAATCTCTTTTTCGCTCAGGCGCTCTTTGGCCTCCACCAACTCGGCTGATTCTTCCTTGATTTTATCCAGCACCTGCAAAGTTTCTGGCCAATCAAACCCAACGCGGGCCGCTCGGTTTTGCAGTTTTAACGCGCGGGTCAGGGCCGGGAGATTGCCCGCAATACCATCCAGCACCGAGGCCGGCGCGCTGCGCTCCTTAGCCTTGATCGCCTCCCAATCCTTGAGCTGCTGCGCCGCTGATTTATCGCGGTTCTCGTCGCCAAAAACATGGGGGTGCCGCGCGATCATTTTGTCCGAAATCGCCTGCACCACAGTGTCAAAATCAAACATCTCGGCCTCTTCGGCCATCTGGGCATGATAAATCGTGTTGAGCAACAGGTCGCCCAGTTCGCCGGGAAGCTCATCCCACGCCTGCCGCTCAATGGCGTCGGCGACCTCGTAAGCCTCCTCAACGGTAAAGGGCGCGATGCTGGCGAAATCCTGCTCAATGTCCCACGGGCAGCCCGTTTTAGGGTCGCGCAGGCGGCGCATAATTTCGAGCAGGCGCAGGATGCCATTGCTACGATCATAGATAATTTCGTCTGATGTCATCGGGTTACCATAAGGCGTTCTAGCCCGTGGAAGTGGTAGCGGTCAGCATAGATAGGTTTTTCAGATAGCGCCAAATCAGGGCAGGCCTCCAACAGTATCGGCATAGAATTCACCATTTCCATCCGTGCCAAGGGCGCGCCAATGCAGAAGTGTAGGCCAGCGCCAAAGGCAAGCTGTTTGTTATTGGCGCGCGCGGGGTTAAAGGCCGATGGGGCTTCAAAAACCGCTGAGTCGCGGTTGGCCGCCGCAAGCAAAAGCCCAACCTGCTCGCCGCGTTTAAAGGTGTGGCCTGCCACCGTTACCGCCTCCCGCGCGTAGCGGGTAAACATGTGCAGGGGCGGGTCGAAGCGGATGGTTTCTTCGATAATATTCAGGTTTTGTTTTTCATCTGTGCCAAAGCGAACGCCGGTTTCCAGCAGGGTTTTTATGCCGTTGGCAATGCCGTGTACCGTGGCTTCATGGCCTGCGTTTAGTAAAAGAATACAGGTGGTTATCAGCTCATCTTCTGTCAGCTTTTCCCCCTCGTCCCGCGCGGCGATCAGCTCTGAAATCAAGTCTTCTTTCGGGGCTTTTCGGCGCTCTGCGACAAAGCTGCGGATGTAATCCATAAAGGCGACGGTTGCGGCCTCGGTCCGGTCTTCCAGCGCTTTATCTCGGCGGGCTTGGTAAATTGCTACCATATCGTGTGACCAGCTCAGAAGCTGCGGGGCCATGTCTTCTGGCACCCCAAGCAGGCGGCAAATTACGGTTACGGGAATCACTTGCGCAAAGTTTGGTAAAAGGTCAAACGGGCCATCAGGGAAGGCTGCCACCAAATCGTGGCTTAGCGCCCGCACCTGCGGGGCCATTTTCGAAATCCTGCGGGTCGTAAAAGCCTTGGTGAGCAAGCTGCGAATGCGGGTGTGGTTAGGTGGCTCAATGCCCAGAATCGACCGGCTTTCAAAGGCATAAAACTCTTGCAAATGTGCGGGCACTTCGGGCGCTAAATCATCTGGCAATTCAGAGGCAAACCGGCGGTCACGTAACAAATCGTTGACCACCCCGTGCTGTGCTGAACACAAATAACCGTAATCTTCCCAAAGGAATAGCGGCCCTTTTTCGCGCATACCGTCATAAGCAGGGTAGGGGTTTTGCACAAAAGTCTCATCCAGCGGTGATTGCGCAATCATGCCGTGCGCTCCAGCGCCTGCGCGAGATCGGCGATCAGGTCATCCACGGCTTCAATGCCGATGCTTAGGCGCAGCAGATTTTCAGGGATGCCACGGCCCGCGCCTGCCACGGTGCGGCGGTGCTCGATCAGGCTTTCGACGCCGCCTAAAGAAGTGGCGGGGATGAACACTTGGCAGGCTTTTGCTACGTTCAGCGCGCGGCCCTCAGCGCCGTTCAAAAGCAGAGACATCATGCCACCAAAGCCGCCCTGCATTTGCTGCTTGGCGACCTCAAAGCCCGCATGGCTGGGTAGGCCCGGATACATAACCTGCGCCACGGCGGGGTGGCTCTCAAAATGGCGGGCAAAGGTGAGGGCGTTTTCACTGGCTTGCTTATAGCGCACAAAAAGTGTGCGTAATCCTCGGATCAGCAGCCATGCCTCAAACCCCGGCAAAACCGTGCCTTGAAAGCTGCGCACGCTGCGGATTTCATCCCAGATATCAAGGCCTTGGCGCGCGGTCAGCACGCCCGCTGTCAGGTCTGAGTGGCCGTTGAGGTATTTGGTGGCGGAGTGAAACGAGATATCAGCCCCCAGCGCCAAGGGTTGGGTGGTGCAGGGCGGGGCGGCGGTGCTGTCACACATCAAAATCGCCCCTGCGGCATGGGCGATTTTTGCGGCGGCGGCAATATCGGTGATCGCCCAGTTGCCATTTGCCGGTGTTTCTATCCAGACCAGCTTGGTTTTTCCGGGCTGTATGGCCGCTTCGAGCGCCGCCAAATCACCCTCTTCAAAGCTGCTAAACCCGATCACCCCGCGCGCCGCCTGCCGGTTTAGCCAGTCAAGCCCGACATGATACATCATGGATTGCGCCACCACATGTGCGCCCATCGGCAGGGCCTCTACCACCGCCACAGTGGCCGACATGCCCGAATTGAACAGCAGCGATTCGCCGCCTTCAAGTGCGCCGATTATCTGCTCGCATTGCGTCGTGGTGGGCGAGCCGTAGCGGCTATAGACAAACCCGTCACGCTTCTCGTAGCTTTCATCACGCGCGAAGGTCGAGGCGCTGTGCATGGCGGGCACCACAGCGCCGCTTTCACGGTCCAGCATATGCAACGCCTGTGCGGCTTTGGTTTGCGGCGACAGGGTGTTGCGTTTCATTTAGTCATTACCCCGATACGGCTCTACATATTGCAGCGCCATGTCCCACGGGAAGAAGATCCACGTATCTTGGCTGACTTCGGTGATAAATGTATTCACCATCGGGCGACCCTTTGGCTTGGCGTAAACCGTGGCAATATGGGCCTTGGGATAGCGGGATTTAACCACTTCAAGGGTTTTGCCGGTGTCTACAAGGTCATCAATAATCAAAACCCCTTCACCGTCACCAATGATGTCGGCATCGGGGGCTTCTACCACCACCGCTTCGGATTGCTCTTGGTGGTCATAGCTTTTAATGCTGATGGTATCGACGGTGCGGATATCAAGTTCGCGGGCGATGATCATCGCGGGGGCCATGCCGCCACGGGTGATCGCGACAACGGCCTTCCATGCGCCGCCCTCCGGCCCCATTTTCTCCAGCCGCCATGCCAGCGCGCGGCTGTCTCGGTGGATCTGGTCCCAGCTAATATGGAAGCCTTTTTCGTGGGGGAGGCGCTCTGTCATGGTTTTCGTCCTGTTGCTACGTCAATATCCGGTGCATCTTCGGCCTTCATGCCGACAATATGATAACCACTATCTACATGGTGGTTTTCGCCGGTTACGCCGCTGGAAAGATCGCTGAGCAGATACATGCCGGCTTTGCCCACGTCGTCTGTCGTTACGTTGCGGCGCAGAGGAGAATTCAGCTCATTCCATTTAAGGATGTAGCGGAAATCACCGATTCCCGAGGCGGCGAGGGTTTTGATAGGGCCAGCCGAGAGCGCGTTGACTCGGATATTCTTGGGGCCAAGGTCCATCGCCATATAGCGCACCGAGGCCTCAAGAGCCGCCTTGGCAACCCCCATGACATTATAATGCGGCATCACCCGCTCGGCACCATAATAGGTGAGGGTGAGCATTGAGCCACCGTCGGGCATCATCTTTTCAGCCCGTTGGGCCACGGCGGTGAAGGAGTAAACCGAGATGTCCATGGTCATTTTGAAATTGGCGGCGGAGGTGTCAACGTAACGCCCGCGCAGCTCTGATTTATCAGAAAAACCAATGGCATGGACGAGAAAGTCAATCTTGCCCCACTTGGCTTCAATCTCGGCAAAGGTCGCGTCTATCGAGGCCTCGTCGGTTACATCGCAAGGCAGCACAATTTCCGAACCGATGGATTCGGCCAGCGGCTTAACCCGCTTGCCAAGTGCGTCTCCTTGATAGGTAAAGGCCAGCTCGGCCCCTTGCTCATGGCACATGCGGGCAATGCCCCAAGCAATGGATTTATTGTTCGCTACACCCATAATAAGGCCGCGTTTACCGCTCATCAGTCCCGAGGTCATTCAATCACCCTTTTGTTATCGTTTCTTTGCTTTACGCCAAAGTTGCGCACCATTCAAGAATGGAAACACCGGTGGATTGCTGCTTTCGCCTAGGCTAAAGTTTACGAGAATCAGGGGGGTGTGGCCATGGGCAATGCAAAACGAAAAGGCATTTTTGCCGGAGAGGACCCCTTTGCTTTGGCGCAAAGTTGGCTAGAAGAGGCAATAAATTCCGAACCAAATGATCCGAATGCCGTAGCGCTTTCCACCGTAGATGCCAGCGGCATGCCCAATACCCGCATGGTGCTGCTAAAAGAAATAGAGCCCGATGCTTTTATGTTTTACACCAATTACGGCAGTGTCAAAGCGCAGGAATTGGACAGCGCCGGCAAGGCCGCCTTTGTGATGCATTGGAAAAGCCTGCGGCGGCAAATCAGGGTGCGCGGGCTGGTGAGCCGCGAAGATGGCCCGCAGGCCGACGCCTATTATAATAGCCGCTCGCTGCAAAGCCGGCTCGGGGCGTGGGCCTCTGATCAGTCAAAACCGCTCGAATCACGCGCGGCATTGCTGGCCAAAGTTGCCAAGATTACAGCGGCAAAAGGGGTGAATCCGGCGCGGCCACCTTATTGGGGCGGATACCGCATTAAGCCCCTGGAAATTGAATTTTGGGCCGACGGAGCGTATCGCTTGCACGATAGATTCAAATGGCATAGGGTTGATTTAACAGAGGATTGGTGTGTTGATCGCCTTAATCCGTAGGCGTTAAATCGCTTAGTTAGTGGTTGCATAATTACGATTGTAAATATTATCTTGTAAAATGGTGAAAATATGCTGTTTTATTGCACTTGTACTGTTGCTTAGCTGTTAAATTTGTCACAATATTAACCAATTGGATAACTATGCTTGTGAAGTATTTGTGAGGTCAATAGGCCCGCTAGCTTCGCTGGAAGGACAGAATGAAAAAAGGCCAAGTTAAATGGTTTGATGCCGCCAAGGGCTACGGATTCCTTGTCGCAGATGACGATCAGGGTGATATCCTGTTACATGCAAATGTGTTGCGTAATTTTGGGCGAGGTTCCATTGCTGAAGGGGCCGAGGTTTCTTTTAGTGTGCAACAAACCGAACGCGGGCGGCAAGCTTCAGAGATTTTTGAAATTATTGCCCCTGTGGAGACAAGCGCGTTTGAAGAAACCGACGAGCCGCAGATCGAGCTGCCGGTGGTTGAGGGTGTGCCTTTAGAGCCCGCACGCATCAAGTGGTTTGATAAAACCAAAGGCTTTGGGTTTGCCAATACTTATGGCAGTGGCGACGATATATTTTTGCATCTTGAAGTGATGCGGCAGTATGGGTTCTCTGATCTTTCCCCTGGAGAAGCGATTTCAGTGCAGGTTATTGATGGTCCACGTGGCCGGATGGCAGGCGCGATCTATTCTTGGGATAAGCCTTTGGAAGCAAAGGGTTAAACCGTGTTCTTGCGCAGTATTTTAGCGACAGCAGTTATTTTGGCGGCCACGGGGGCTAATGCAAGTGCCTGCGGTGAAAACACCATCGAGTTGCGCCAAAATGGGGTGCAAGCGCAATTTAGCATTGAACTTGCCATGACGGCCTCTGAACAGGCCCAAGGGCTTATGTTTCGCGAATCTATGCCACAGTTTAATGGCATGTTGTTTATCAATGAGCGCCCGCGTCGGGTGTCCTTTTGGATGAAAAACACGCTCATTTCGTTAGATATACTATTTATTGATGAAAATGGCGTGGTGCAAAACTTAAAACATAGCGCGACCCCGCTGGATACCACATCAATACCCGGTGGTGATAACATTCAGTATGTGCTGGAAATCAACGGCGGTTTGGCCAACTTGTTGGGCCTCTCTGAGGGGGCCGAGGTGCGCTATATCGGCTTTGACCAAGAAAATGCAATTTGGCCCTGCGAATAGCCATTTTTCGCTTTTCATTCCCCGCGTTACCGTCTATCTGATGGCCCAAGGTCGGGGCGTGGCGCAGCCTGGTAGCGC
>JAJRRX010000137.1 GCA_024279075.1 Alphaproteobacteria bacterium
AGAAATCGCCACCATCTGGCTTTTCGCCGCCTTCTGGCCCAGCCACTTTTTGGCGGTCTCGGCATTGGTCATGGTTTCAATGGTGGTAAAGGTCTTGGAGGCCACAATCACCAGCGTGCGTGCAGGGTCGGCCCGCTTGCTGGCCTCGGTGAAATGCGCGCCGTCAATATTGGACACAAACCGCACTTTCGGCCCGTCATGATAGGCCCCCAGCGCCTTCACACCCATGGCTGGCCCAAGATCCGAGCCACCAATGCCTATGCTGATCACCTCGGTAATCGGCCCGCCATCCGCCGCCTTGATCCGCCCTTCGCGCAGGGCCGAGGCAAACAGCCCCATGCGGGTTAGCGTTTCGCGGATGCCGCCCATCACCTCGGCAGGGTGGTTATCCACCCGTGGGTCCGAGCGGTCCCGCAGCGCCGTGTGCAGCACCGCGCGATCCTCCGAAGTGTTGATTTTCTCGCCATCAAACATCGCGTCACGGTGGGTTTCCACGCCCGCCTCCTCCGCCAGTTGCACCAGCAGGCGGCGGGCGTCAGCGTCTATCGAGGTTTTGGAATAATCCAGCAGCATGCCAGCGGTGGTAAGGCTGAAATCATCAAAGCGCTGCGGGTCATCAAACAGAGAAAGAATGCGGCGGTCTGCCGTGGCCGCGCGGTTGGAGCGGAGCATCCGCCAAATTGTATCCATGCTAATTCCCCAACTGGCTGGCTTCCCTTGCCAAGCGTTCTATCCCAGCCCAATCCCCCGCTGCAACAAGGTTTTTGGGCGCAACCCACGAGCCACCAGCACAAATTACATTGGAAAGGCTTAAATAATCATTGGCATTGGCCAGAGAGACCCCCCCTGTCGGGCAAAAACTGATTTGCGGCAGCGGCGCGCCGATAGCCTTTAGGGCCTTCGCCCCGCCCGAGGCCTCAGCAGGGAAAAACTTAAGCAAATCATAGCCCCGCGCCAGCATCTGCATAGCCTCGGTGGCCGTAGCCGCACCTGCCAGCAGCGGCAAGCCCAGCGCTTCACAGGCCGCAATCAGCTCATCTGTGGCCCCGGGTGAAACCCCAAACTGTGCCCCTGCCGCTACCGCATTTTCTACATCCTTCGGCGTGATCAGCGTGCCAGCCCCCACCACGCCGCCCTTGACCTTGGCCATTTCAGCAATGGCTTCCAGCGCCGCATCGGTGCGCAAGGTCACCTCCAGCGCGGGCAGGCCGCCGGCCACCAGCGCCTCGGCCAGTGGGCGGGCATCGGCGGCGTTTTCCACCACGAGCACTGGCACAATCGGGGCCAGTTCGCAAGTCTCGCGGTTGCGTTTGCAGGCGTCTTGGGGGGTCATACTCATCGGGTCACCATAAGGTTTTTGCAGCCCGTTCGGGCCAAGTTTTGTCATAATCTTTGCCTTCAAATTCCCCCGAGGTCATCTCGTGCAGAATGTCGCCTGCGGTTGGCAGGTTCGGCCTGTTTTCTGTGTTCCAAAGGTCCGCGCGCATCACGGCGCGGGCGCATTGGAAGTAAAGCTCTTCGATCCGGATTAGCATCACGGTGCGCGGCAGCTTACCCTGCTTGCCATACTGCGCCAGTTTATCGGCATCAGCCGTGAGCTTGGCGCGGCCATTGACCCGCACAATCATAGTAGAACCCGGCACCATAAACATCAGCGAGATCCGCCCATCGCGCACCACATTTCGCAGGCTGTCCAAGCGGTCATTGCCGCGCCAATCCGGCAGGGCCAGCGTGTGTTTGTCCTCGATAAACACCACCTGTCCCTCGTCACCGCGCGGGGTGCAATCTGTGCCTTCCGGCCCGACGGTGGCCAGCGCCACAAAGGGCGCGGCCTCGATCAGGGCGCGGTAGCTCGGGGTG
>JAJRRX010000138.1 GCA_024279075.1 Alphaproteobacteria bacterium
AACCGGCCCTTTAATCATCACCGCCAACCACCCGCACGGGCTGGTAGATGGCATGGTGCTTTGTGAAATCATGAGCCGTGTGCGCCCTGATTTCCAAATCATGACCCGTGCTTTCCTTGCCAAAGTGCCCGATATTAATGATCGTATGCTGCCGGTCGCATTTGACCATGAAGATGATGCGATCAAGAAAAACGTGCAGGCTCGCAAAGACGCCCTAAACCACGTGAAAAACGGCGGTTGCCTCATTCTTTTCCCTGCTGGCCGTGTGGCCCATAGCGAAAGCTTGTTTGGCGAGGCGGTGGACGCTGAGTGGACAAACTTTCTGGCGCGTTTGGTTATGCGCGGTAAAGCAGCGGTGTCGCCGATGTTTTTTCATGGGCAAAATAGCCGCATGTATCTCATGGCAGCCAAGCTTTCGCCAACCCTGCGCCAAGGCTTGCTGATGCACGAAGTTGCGCGCTCGCTTAACTCGGATATGCGACCCGTTGTTGGCGATACCATTTCTTTTGAGGAGATGGAGGCTTTGGGCCTATCACCAAAAGACCTCGCGGCGCATTTGCGCGCGCGCACACTTAGCCTTGGCAGCAAGGGATGAGCCAACCGCCGGTTCTGTGTATTGGCTCAGCCCTGTGGGATATCATCGCCTCGGCCTCGGCCCCCATGCAGCAAGGCGGCGATATTGCCGGGCAAATCCGACGGCAACTTGGCGGGGTGGCGCTGAATGTGGCACTCGCATTGGCGCGCCAAGGGCAACAGGCGATTTTGCTTTCCGCTATTGGCAATGGCCCAGAGGGGGATGCCCTGATTGAGGCCTTGGAGCTTGAAGGCGTCGATTGCCGCTTCATTTATCGCTCAGATGACCCGACTGACAGCTACCTTGCTATCGAAAATCCCAACGGAGATGTGTTTGGCGCTATCGCTGATTGTGCCTCGTTGGAGCTGGCGGGTGATCACATTTTTGCCCCTTTGCTTGACGGACGCCTTGGCACCCCAAGCGCGCCCTGGCCCTACCGCGTTGTGGTGGATGGCAACCTGCCCGCCGCGCTTATGCAAACGCTCTCCAGCCGCGTCGAGTTCTCCGATTGCCAGCTTAACATCGTGCCTGCATCCCCGGGCAAAGCCAGCCGCCTGCGCGCGGCCCTCACGGGCGGCGAGGTCACGCTATATGTTAACCTCGGTGAAGCCGAAATCCTGTGTGAGGCCACCTTGCCAGACGCCGAAATTGCCACTCACGCCCTCCTTAAGCTCGGCGCGGCCCGCGCGATTGTAACCGATGGCCCGCGAATGGCCTGTTTCTCTGATGGCACAACCATTGTCACCCTTACGCCACCTACAACCCCTGCTCACAGCACCACGGGCGCGGGGGATGTATTTATGGCTGCCCATATCGCAGCGGGGAGCGACACAGCCACGCCTGAAACCCGCCTGCAAGCCGCGATAGATGCCGCCGCCCGCCACATAACCCGAAAGATATCATGACCACCCCCCTTAAATATTCCGCTGAAGTTGCTAAAGCCCACGCCGCTGGCCTGCCGATTGTGGCTCTGGAAAGCACAATTATTACCCACGGCATGCCCTACCCACAAAACGTGGAAACCGCTGAAATGGTCGAGGCCGATATTCGTGCGGCTGGCGCCGTGCCAGCCACCATCGCCATTATGGCGGGGCAGATTTATATCGGGCTGGAGGCTGACGAGCTGCAAACTTTGGCGCAAGCAAAAAGCGTGGCAAAGCTTAGCCGCGCCGATCTCGCCTTTGCGCTGGCCACGGGCCAAACGGGGGCGACCACCGTGGCGGCGACTATGATTTGCGCGCATCTCGCTGGCATTCAGGTGTTTGCCACTGGTGGCATTGGCGGTGTGCATCGCGGGGCGGAAAACAGCTTTGACATTTCGGCGGACCTTGAGGAACTGGCCCAAACCCCCGTTACCGTGGTGGCCGCTGGGGCCAAGGCCATTCTGGACCTGCCCAAAACCATGGAAGTGCTAGAAACACGCGGCGTGCCCGTGATCGCATTTGGCCAAGATGTACTACCCGCTTTCTGGTCTCGCACCTCAGAGCTGCCTGCCCCCTTGCGGGCCGATAGTGCCGCCGAGATCGCCGCCAGCCACAGCATGCGCGCCCGCCTAGGCCTGCCGGGCGGCCAACTTATTGCCAATCCTATTCCTGCCGAGGCCGAAATTCCTGCTGAAACCTTGCGCCCGCATATCGAGCAGGCGTTGCAAGAGGCCGAGGACCAAGGCATTGCCGCCAAAGCTGTAACGCCCTTTTTGTTACAACGGATTTTTGAGCTCACAGACGGGGATTCACTTATTGCTAACATTGCGCTGGTGCGCAACAATGCCCGCCTCGCCGCGGGTATTGCCAAAGCGTTAACGCTTGCAAGCGCGGGCAAGAGTGCCTAACTCTGAACAACGAGCCGCGTAAGGGGTATTATGGCCAAGAAGAAAATCAAGCGTAAGAAGTCCTCCTTCTTTCATCGTTTCCGCACGAACTTTTTCACCGGCGTGGTGATCGTTGCCCCTGTGATGCTGACCTTTTACCTGATTTGGTGGGCGATCAACCTTGTGGATGGCCTGATTGTGCCTTGGGTGCCAAAAATCTACAATCCGTCGACTTATATCGGCATAGATATCCCGGGCTTTGGCGTTATTGTATTTCTAGTTTTTACCGCAGGCATTGGTGCGCTGACCAAAGGCCTGTTTGGCCGGCAGTTGGTGAGGTTTGGCGAAACATTTGTGGACCGGATGCCCGTGGTGCGCAGCATTTATAATGCGCTTAAGCAAATCGCGGAAACGGTTTTAAGCCAAAGCAATAACTCATTTCAAAATGCCTGCTTGGTGGAGTATCCACGCAAAGGCATTTGGGCGATTGCGTTTGTGTCTACCAAAACTAAAGGCGAAGTGCTGGAAAAGATGCCGCCTGACGAAATGCTCTCGATCTTTCTGCCCACCACGCCCAACCCGACCTCGGGCTTTTTGCTTTTTGTCCCGCGCGAAGATGTGGTGCTGCTGGAGATGACAGTGGAAGAAGCCGCCAAGCTGGTTATTTCGGCTGGCTTGGTCACGCCGCCAACCGCCGCCGAAATAGCGGCGGGCAAAAAGGCTGCACCCGCTAAATGATCGCGGCCGCCAGCACCGGTTTTTTTACCGCTTTTGCCCTGATCCTTGCCATTGGCGCGCAAAATGCCTTTGTGCTGCGCCAAGGCCTGCTGCGCCAACATGTTTTTGCTGTCGCCCTCACCTGCGCACTTTCGGACGCAATTCTCATTACGCTCGGCGTGGCTGGCTTTGGTGTGCTGGTTGCGCAATTCCCCAGCCTGCCGCTCATAATGCGCTACGCGGGCGCTGCTTTTTTGCTGGCTTATGGCGCGCTTAGGTTTTGGGCCGCATGGAAAGGCGGCGCCCATCTAGAAATGGCAAAACCCGCCGCTAGCCTGCGTGCAACCATCCTCACCTGCCTGATGTTAACCTGGCTCAACCCCCATGTTTACCTTGATACACTTGGCCTGCTCGGCGCGGTTTCCACACAGATTGAAACGGGTGCGCTTAGGGTTATTTTTGCGATTTCCGCTGTCACCGCATCATTTACGTTTTTCTTTTCATTGGCTTACGGTGCTAAGTTAATGTCCCCAATTATGCAATCGAATCGGGCATGGCAGATTATGGATGTGGGAATCGGGGGATTGATGTGGCTTTTGGCGCTCGGACTGATTCTTGGTTAACGAGGCTGCAAGAGCTATTTCAGCAGCATTACCCGAGAATCAGTGTCTTTAATGTCACACTCTTAAGGTGGATTCGAACTTATGACTCTAAACTATCCATTTATAACGCTTTTTCCAAATTTTTTCCTTGGCGGAAACATGCCGAGAGCTTATAAAGGACTCACTGCTCGATAGGTTTCTTGCCTGTATGAAACCTGCCTCAAGACTTAGCGCCCTCCTTGTGAGG
>JAJRRX010000139.1 GCA_024279075.1 Alphaproteobacteria bacterium
CTGCATTTGGCATAGTTTTTGATAGCCCCTTGGGGGTGCGCGCGCAACACCCATTGCGCGGCTTAACTTTGCGCTTTATCTTGTCGAAAAAGGAGATTTAACGATGCCAAATCGCGTGGAGCAAAATAAGGACGCCTATGAGCTTGTGCTAGAGGCGATCGATAGCGGGGTTTACCAACCGAGTGATCGTTTGGTCGAATCAGAGCTGGCGGAGCGGTTTGGCGTGTCGCGCACACCGGTGCGGGAGGCCTTGCAACGGCTTGAAACCCAAAGCATTTTGGTGCGGGATGGGCGATCGATGGTGGTGGCGTCGCTTGACCATGACCAATTGGGCGAGCTTTATGCGGTGCGGGCGCAGCTTGAGGGGCTGGCGGCGCAACTGGCGGCACAGCACGCGGCGCCCGAGGAAATTCGGATTTTGCAGGATATGGTGGCGCAGGATGAGGCGATTGTGGGGGACCCTGCGGCGCTGGCGCGGGCCAATCGGCGCTTTCATCGGCAAATTCACCTCGCGAGCCATAATCGCTACCTGATCCGGCAGCTCGAATCGGTGCATCGGACGATGGCTTTGTTGACCACCACTTCCTTGGCTGCTGAAGGGCGCGGAGCGGACGCCGTGGCCGAGCATAAAGCGATTGTGGAGTCGATTGCCAAGCGCGATATGGCGGCGGCTGATGAAGCCCTAAGAGACCATATTTCAATGGCTTATGAAACACGGCTCAAACAGGATGCTACTGAGGGTTAATCCAGCCCGTGGGTGGTTTTGTCCCAATAAAACGGTGCAAAGAATATTTCGTAAACCGCTTTATAGGCGGCGATTGTGCCAAGGGGCCAATATAGCGGCATGGTTAGGAGAAACGGCAACAATCCGTATTTTCGCTTTTGGTGGATAGCAAGGCTGGCGATGGTCAGCATGATCGCTTTTCCTGTGAGCAACCCGATAAAGGCCCCCTGCCAAAACCAAGCTGGCATAAGGCTGAAGAAACCCCATTCATAGCCAAAAACACCAAGCCACATGGCCCAGAAAACCGGTGCGAGCAAAAAGGCGGTGGCGGTGCCAAGCAACACGACTTGCAGCCCGATAAAACCCGCGAGGCCAAGATCACGCAACAGGGCACCCGGATGGCGCACTTGGGTTAACCATGTGATTATAAAGCCTTTTATCCAACGTGACCGCTGTTTCATCCAACCTATCGGCACGTTATTGGCCTCTTCCCATGTTGTCGAATCCACCATTTCACAACGGTAGCCAAAACGGGCGAGGCGCATGCCAAGATCAGCGTCTTCCGTCACATTATGCGCATCCCACCCGCCGAGTGTTTCCAGCGTTTTGCGGCGCATGAACACCGAGGTACCGCCAAGCGGCAAAGGCAGGCCGAGGCGCTGCATACCGTGCATAATCACGCGGAACCACGCCGAATATTCAATGGTAAAACAGCGGGAAAGCCAATTGGAATCGGTATTATAAAAGTCGAGGTTGCATTGCACAGCGGCCACGTGGGCGGGGGCGGCCATAAAATGAGCCGCAATTTTATCTATTTGATCAGGGTCGGGGCGGTCTTCCGCGTCATAAATTCCGATCAAACTACCTGTGCAAAAGGGCAGGGCGTAATTCATGGCACGAGGTTTGGTTTGCAAGGTGTCCGCTGGCACAGTGAGGACCTGCGCCCAATGGGGCAAGATGGTTTTCTTGAGGGCCGCGCGGGTAACGTCGTCATGTTCCTCAAGTAAGATTTTTACGTCGAGTAATTCTTTCGGGTAGGTCAGGGAATCTAGGGCTTGTAGCAAGGCCGGAATTACCTTTTCTTCCCGAAAAAGCGGCACCAAAACCGATACTTTAGGGCGTTTTCGATGCTCTGATATAAGGGCAATATCGGGGCTGGCAGGGGTGGGTTTTTGTGGTCGAAGATAAGCAAAAAGGGCGGTCGCTCTAAGCAGGCCGGTGGCAAAATTGCTAAGTAATGCCCAGCAAAACAAAGCGATAAAGGCAATTTCAGGCGCGGCAAAAATCAGGCCAAGCACCAGCCCGATTAGCACCGCCGTGCGGGTTTTTCGCGGCAATGGGTCGAGCGTACGGCAGCTATAGGCCTCTGGGCAGGAAATTGCAGCGGCGCGGGTTAAGTGCGCCGCAAAAATGGCTTCGATGCTGCCGTTGATCACCCCCAAATCCGCTTTTATCAGGCTAATGCGCCCCGGAAAGGCAGCGGAGATTTCGTCAAATCGGCTTGGGTCAGCGGCGGCGATCATCAGCGTATGACCAACCCGCCGCCACGGCATGGCTTGCAGGCGGATGCACAGCTTTGGGTCCAACCCTTGCAAAACCTCGGGGTCGGGCGGGGTGGCCGTTATGTCATAAAGCTCACCGCGAATTTGGGCACGCAGAGCATCTTTTACCGCTTTGGGTGTAGAAAACTCATGGGCAATCAGAATGTCGCCGAGCCGCGCATCATGTCGGTTTTGAATGCTGAGCGCCGCCCGCAAATCCTGCGACTTTAGCGCGCCATTCTGGCGGAGAATTTCACCGATTCGAGCAGGCATTCTACCTGCGGGAGGGGTTACATACTGGTTCATCAAGCTACCGTTTAAGACTTAACGATATCCTTGATTCACAAACCTTAAGAAATGCTTAACAATTACTTAACGTTAGCCATATGTGACGCAAATTTCTCAAAAAGATAGAAGCTATCTTGCGGGCCGGGGCTGGCCTCTGGGTGGTGTTGCACAGAGAAAATAGGGCGATCTACCATTGCTATCCCACAGTTTGAGCCATCAAACAGGCTGATATGGGTCTCGCGCACGCCTGAGGGCAGGGTTTGCGAATCGACGGCAAAACCGTGGTTCATCGAGGTAATCTCAACCTTGCCCGTGCTCACGTCTTTCACGGGGTGATTGGCACCGTGGTGACCGTGGTTCATTTTAAGGGTTTTGCCGCCCAAAGCCAGTGCCAGCATTTGGTGGCCAAGGCAAATACCAAAGATCGGAATATCGGTTTTTTCAAGCATTTCTTGGATCATCGGCACCGCATATTCGCCCGTCGCTTTAGGGTCTCCCGGGCCATTGGAGAGGAACAGGCCTTCCGGCTCGTAAGACATAATTTCCTCCGCAGTGGCCGTGGCGGGTAGAACGGTTACATCACAGCCAGCACTTGCCAAACAGCGCAAAATGTTACGCTTGGCGCCGTAATCTATCGCCACAACCTTATGGCCACTGCTCGGCGCTTCTGGGTAGCCCTCGCCCCACGCCCAGCGTTGCTCGTTCCACTTATAGGGCATATCACAGGTCACCTCTTTGGCGAGGTCCATGCCCTCTATGCCATTGAAACCACGGGCTTTTGCCAAAAGGTCATCAATGTCAAACTCCCCATTGGCGGCGTGCTGTATGGCCACATGCGGTGCACCTTGCTGGCGGATGGCGCGGGTTAGGCGGCGGGTATCTACGCCGCCAATACCGATGCAGCCATTCTTGAACATCCACGTTTTCAGCGGCGCGGTCGAGCGCCAGTTGGAAGGCGTCGTCGGGTCCCACTTGACCACCATACCCGAGGCTACAGGGGCGGCGGTTTCATGGTCCTCCGGCGTGGTGCCGGTATTGCCGATATGGGGGAAGGTGAAGGTAATGACTTGGCCCGCGTAAGACGGGTCGGTCATAATTTCCTGATAGCCCGTCATTGCGGTGTTAAAGCACAGCTCAGCGGTTGAAATGCCCTCAGCGCCAAAGCCGATGCCATAAACCACGGTGCCATCGGCCAAAGCAATGCAGGCCGTGGGTTTGGTGTGAGCAGCCGGCGCAAGCGCCTCGGCGGCTTCGGAACGATTAAAATCAGGCATGGGGAATCCTTGGCTGGGGATTTGGGGCTTGGGATTTTGCGCAAATTATGCGGGCAGGGGCGCGGCGTCAAGCCATAGCGGTTGATGTTGTGAAAATCGATGAACCGCGATATAAGGGCGGCTCTTGCTGGGCTGCCAGCGTTATTATGGAATTAGTTATGATCCGCAAACGCCTTATGGACGCGCAAAAAGAAGCGATGCGAGAGCGGGAGGTCAAGCGCCTTTCAACCCTGCGGCTGGTGAATGCGGCGATTAAAGATAAAGACATCGCAGCCCGCACCGAGGAAAGCTCTGCCGGGGTGAGCGACGCCGAAATCATGGGCATTTTGGCCAAGATGATCAAGCAGCGGCAGGATAGCTCGAAGATATTTGAAGAAGCAGGCCGGATTGAGCTTGCCGAGGGCGAACGCGCCGAGATCAAAGTGATCGAGGAATTTTTACCCAAACAGCTTAGTGAAGGCGAAGTGAAGGCAGCGATTGAGGCGGCGGTTGCTGAAGTCGGCGCGAGTTCGATTCGCGACATGGGGAAAATTATGGGTGTGCTGAAAAGCAAATACACCGGGCAGATGGACTTTGGTAAAGTAGGGGCCTCAGTGAAAGCTGCACTGGCCTAATAACCCAACCATGCGGCGCGGATAGGGTGGTTTGCTTTGCGAGATCATGCACGCGCCGCACTGAGGCCTATGCGCTTGTGGCAGGCGCACCAAATGCGCCGCGATAGCCGAACGTAGCGAGGCCTCAGGCTAGGATTTTATGCGTAGGTTCAGGTAGTTGGCCAAAAGGATAACGCCGCCGCCTATGAAAACGGTAACCAATAACGGCTCTTGATAAAGCAGCATGCCAACCATAGCGCTAATAGGTAGCCGGATAAAATCCATCGGGGCGACAATGGTGGCAGGGGCTAACGTGAGCGCTTGAGATAGGCAGAAATGCGCACTGAGGCCGGTGATTCCCATAATGATGATCCACGGCCACAGGCTGGTATCTGGCCACGGAATACCATTGGGGAGCGAGAGCACCAATGAGAATATCGCCTGTGTCAGGGTCATCCAAAACAGCACCGTGAGCACGCTATCATGGCGGGTGAGCTTTCGGGTCATGATATTCGTAAGCGCAAAACCCATAGCTGAGATAAACCCCGCTACATGGCCAAGGTTTATCGGCTCCACCCCTGGGCGGGCCACGATCATCACCCCGACAAACCCCAAGAGCACGATCAGGAGTTTGTTGCGCGTTAACGTTTCTCCCAGCAGCAACGGGGCCAGCAGCGCCACCCATAGCGGGTTGGTGAACTCCAGCGCAATAAGCTGGGCCAGCGGGATGGTGGCAATGGCAAAAAACCACAGGTTTTGGCCAGTATAATGCACTGCACTGCGCAATAAATGCTGCTTTAACCGTGGCGTTTTGAGCTGGGAAAACCCGCGCGTGGAGCGGCCAAGGAAAAACGACACGATCATCACGCCAATCACTGAGCGATACAGCATCAACTCAAAAGTATTGAGATCAGAGAGAATCGCCCGTCCGGCCACGGCCATAAGGGTAAAGGACAGCACCGTCCCCATCATCCATGCCAGCGCTTTTAGCGTGCCTTGGCTACTCGACACGCTTTTTGAACCGTCGCTCCAAGGGCGCCGAAACCTGCCCCCATTCAGAGGCTTTCGCTCGTTCTTGATGCGCGTCAAAGGCCTCTTCTGAGTCAAAAATCTCGGATACATGGAATTTATTGCGGTCGTTAGGGTCTTCTGTCACCTCAAATTTCAGGCAGCCCGGCTCAGCGCGGGTCAGGGCGATATGCTCTTCCAGATAAAGGTCCACCAATGCGTGCTCCGCTGCCGAATGCGCCACAAGTAAGCCGTCTAAATATACTTTTGCCATGAGGGTCTCCTTTTTGGTGAGCATAGGAACTGGGGTTTGAACTGTCCAGCAGCTGATTTTTTTATCTGTTAGCGCAGCCAAGCAGTGCGGCTTTGCGGCTCAACGCCAAGTGCGCCGCCAATGTGCCAAAGCCCAACCCGTGTGAGGTTAAACCAGATCGCCAGCACCTCGCGGGCGAGCAATTTGGGGCCATTGCTCCACCCTTGCCCGCCGCGAAAAATAGTTGAATGCGCCAGCGCGATCTCGATTCTACGCCCGCTTTGCCAAGCGGCCCAATGAAAGGAAAGCCATGCTCGGGCGAGGTGAAAGCCCTCGGTAACCAGAATGATCCGATCTGCATTTTGCAAGGCAGGCATAGAGAAAAGCGCATTTTGCAGGGTGGAAAAGGAGTGGTTTTCGGTGCTGATTGCAGCGCGTGGCACGCCAAGGCTTACCGCAAGCTCAGCCATCTTATCCCCCGCCGCTGGGCCATTTAATATACCTTCACCACCGGAAAAATGAAGCCGTGGGGCGGCACCAGCTTGAAAAAGCTTCACGGCTTTTTCGACCCGCAATATCGAGGATGGATGCAGTGTTCCGTCCGCATCCATGCCCGCGCCAAGTACAACGATGATATCGGCAGGAGCAAAGGTCTTAGGCTCCAGCTCGGCTTGGAGCATTGCAAACAACGTGATGAACAGCGCGGTTATCGTGAAAAGACCCGCTAGGAAAAGCAATATCCGCCGCAAAAACCGTAGTGTTATTCCCACTCGATGGTGCCGGGGGGTTTGGAGGTGATGTCATACGTCACGCGGTTTATGCCCTCAACCTCGTTAATGATCCGTGTCGCGGTTTCGCCAAGGAACGCATGGGTAAACGGATAATAATCCGCCGTCATACCGTCCACACTCGTAACCGCGCGCAAGGCGCAGGCAAAATCATAGGTGCGGCCATCGCCCATTACGCCTACCGTTCGCACAGGGAGGATGGCAACAAAGGCCTGCCAGATTTCATCATACAACCCGTGTTTGCGAATTTGGTCGATGTAAACGGCATCGGCCTTGCGCAATATCTCCAGCTTTTCGCGGGTGATCTCACCGGGGCAGCGGATGGCAAGGCCGGGGCCAGGAAACGGGTGGCGGCCGATGAAGCTGGCGGGCAGGCCAAGCTCGCGGCCCAAAGCCCGCACCTCGTCTTTAAACAACTCGCGCAGCGGCTCCACCAGTTTCAGGCCCATCTTTTCGGGCAAGCCACCTACATTATGGTGGCTCTTGATGGTCACACTCGGGCCGCCAGAAAAGCTAACGCTTTCAATCACATCAGGGTAAAGC
>JAJRRX010000140.1 GCA_024279075.1 Alphaproteobacteria bacterium
TCCGCATAAACCGGCCCCGCCGAAATTGGCACCCCACGGTCAAACAGGCGGTCCACGGCCAATACCGGCGCATAAACCCCCGGTTCCACCCGCGTCGCACTCACCTTGCGCAAGCCATAGTCCTCAACTTTATCAATGCGGTAGCGTGTTTCCATACCATCATCATCCAGTGCCACAACATCCCCTGCTGCCAGCGCCAGCTTGCTCGGTGGTAGGGAAAATTCCACCCCGTCCCGCGCAATCCGCGCCTCTGCCAACCAGCGCGCGGCTACATTCCGCGCTTGCCCGTCAGACAGCGCCAAGGGCAGCTCGGTGCTACTCACGCGCACCGCTGTTTCATCCGGAAACGCAGCTTCTGCCGCGCCACCTTGAAAATCGTTCATCGGCTCCAAAAAGCCCACCCGCACGCGCGCGGCTGTTTCACTTTCGGGGTTTCGGGTAAGGCTCAGCGCCACCTCGGCCCCCTCAACAGCAAAATCATCCGCGCCCAACGCCGCCTCGGCCCGCCCATCCAGTGTGCGAAACACAATCTCGCCGCCACTCTCGAAACTCTCAAAGCCATACGCCAGCATCAAAGGCTGCAATCCCTGCCGCGCCGTTTCATTCCGATCCAGCAATGCGCCAGAAACCACGCCATAAAGCCCATCCGTATTTACCGCATTCACGCCCGAACGCGCACAGATCTCGCGCACTACACCGTCCAGCGGTGCACTTGTCATCCGGCCTGATATCCAATGCCCGCGCGCAAAATTCGCCCCGTCAGACCACACGCTCGCACGCGACGGAAAATCCGGCCAGGGCCGAGCATCCCATGCCCACACATGGGCACGGCTCATCTCCACCATCGGCGCGGCGTAAACATCCGAAACCGGATTATTTTCTGCCCAATAGCCATAAAGCGCGCGCAAATACTGCACTTGAATAAAGTCATCACGCCCACCGCTGCTATGATACGGCACAAAGGATTCTGACGATTTCGGGTCCAGAAACACATTTGGCTGGTTGGTGCCTTTATCAATCGCCGGGCAGCCAATTTCGGTAAACCAAATCGGCTTGCTCTGCGGAATCCAATCGGTATAGGCCGTATTCTGCACCCCGCCGATACGGTTCCTGTGGCCCCAGCGCCACCAGTTCTCGATATCCTTATAGCGAAACACCCAAGGCTCGTTATACGCGCCATCTTCAATCGGGCTTCGCACCTGTAAATCGCGGGCTTCTTCATTCGCATAATACCAGTCAAATCCTTCGCCGCCAGCCACATTTCCCTTCAGGTATTCAAGGTTATAAATCGACCCATGCCCAGCATCCGCATGCTCTTCCCCATCCCGCCAATCCGAAAGCGGCATGTAGTTATCAATGCCAATAAAATCGATATTATCATCCGCCCACAGCGCATCAAGGTGAAACAACACATCCCCCGATCCATCGTCGGGATGATACCCAAAATACTCCGACCAATCCGCCGCATAGCCAATTTCGGCCCCCGGCAAAATTGCCCGCACATCCGCTGCCAACGCCTTTAAGGCCGCCACCACCGGAAACATCTCCGCCCCTGAGCGCAGCGTTGTTAGCCCGCGTAATTCGGAGCCAATGCAAAAGGATTCCACGCCCCCCGCCAAGGCGCACAGATGCGCATAATGCAAAATAAACCGCCTGTAAGACCACTCCGCAGGCCCACTATAAGCCACCCCCACGCCAGCAGGCGCAAAATCCCCCACAGCCGCATTGCCAAAAAACGCCGCCACCTCAGCGTCCATAGCCGCCGTCTTATCGGGTGTCCCCACGCCCTCGGGCGCAACCGATGCCGTAATCCGCCCCCGCCAAGGAAACACGGCCTGCTCGGCCCCGCCATACGGGTCCGGCAAAGCGTTCCCCGCCGGAATATCCATCAGCACAAACGGGTAAAACATCACCGCTTTCCCCTGCGCCTGTATCGCCGCAATGCTCTGCAAAACGCTTTCGTCACAAGGAGTGCCACCAAAGTTCGGCCTATCCTGCGCATCCCTGCTCATAAGCGGCACCGACGCCCTTCCGGCACCGCTCACTTCCCAAGCCATCGGATCCCCATCCACCAGAGCCTGCTCCACCTGCGGCGCAATCGCGCATGACCCACAACGCAAATCATCGCCAAACCAGCTCACCACCAGCGAGACACTCTCACAATTCGGCAAATCCGCAGCCATTTGGCCGAGCGACACCTCAAGGTCTGTTCCGCCCGCCTCGTTATTCACATTCGCGGAGCGGTTCTCCCCCTTGCCCTCCGGATAATGCACAGGATCCGTCGCCAAAGCATACTCCCCCGAGCCTGGAATAAGCGCCACGGCTTTTACCTGATCTGCTACCGAGTCCACCCGCGCCCGAATAACCTCAAAATTAAACTGCGGCACACGATTGCCAAATTGCGTCAGGTCCAGATCCTCAAAAACCACATAGGCCACGCCACGATACGCCGGCGCATCCCCCTCAACCGCTACAATCGCAGGGTCCGCCATCTGGCTCTCATCCCCCACATGCAACCGCCAGTTAATCTCGCTCATATCCAGCCGCTTGCCATCCGCCCAGACCCGACCAATCCGCGTAATCTCGCCCTCGCAAAGCGCAATCGCCAGCGAA
>JAJRRX010000141.1 GCA_024279075.1 Alphaproteobacteria bacterium
CCCGAGCGAAAAATAGTCCGATTGCCGCTGGCCGGCCTCGCCGATAAAATACTCCGGCGCTGTATATTGTAGCGTGCCCAAAATCTCGCCGTTTTCAATAACCGGCCCTGCTTCTTGCACGCCGGCCACATGTGTCGCGCCAAAATCAATGATTTTCAGGGTGTTCGCGGCATCTATGATGATGTTTTCTGGCCGTAAATCCTGATGCAACATTTCTTTGCGATGAAAGGCCCGCAAGCCGGTAGCGATTTGCTCGATGCGATCGCGCATGGTTTCAAGGTCGCATTTGGGCTGGTCGATCATCCTTTGGGCCAAAGTCTGGCCTTCGATATATTCCGAAACCGTATAGAGCGATTGCCGCCTGCGGGATTGTGGCGCGGGCCGCATCACATGGGCGTTTATGATCCGTCGCGCCACCCAGTCTTCCATCATGAAACGGCGCAGATCATCGGGGTTTTCGCGCAGATCAATCGAGGGGATTTTTAGCGCATAGGTCTTTTGGCTCTCGATATCTTCTACCAGATAAATATGGCTTCGATGGGTTTTATGCAAAGCGCGCCGGATGCTGTAACCCTCAAACACCTGCCCCGCTTGCAGCAAGGGCGGCGCGGGCAGGGTTTCGGATTGGGCCAGTGCGTGGCTTGCGTCGCCCTCGGGCAGGGTCTCAACCCGCACGATCTGGATGGTGAGGTTATCCGGGCTGCCAGCGTCATAGGCCGCTTGCACAATGGCCTTTGCCGCCCCGTCAAGATCATCACCAAAAGCGCAAATGGTTTGGGCGATATGCTTGCCACTGACATGCTCAAAAACCCCGTCCGTGGCCAAAATAAAGATATCCCACTGCGATAGCGGCACAGCGCGGTAGTCCACATCCACCGCTTGCGCCATGCCCATGGCCCGCGCAAGGTAGCTTTGGGCCGAGGACACCACGGTCCGATGATCCGCTGTCAGCGGCTCCAAACTATCCCCCTCAAGCCGGTAAATCCGGCTATCGCCAATATGAAAAATATGTGCGGTGTGGGATTTGAGCACCAAGGCAGACAGGGTGCAAACATAGCCATGATCCATATTATTGGCATGGATAGATCGTTGTGTTTCAGCAAATAGCCATGAATTGGCGGCGCGGATCACCCGCAAGGCCGAGGTTTTAACGCTCCATGTTTCTGAAGTGCAGTAATAATCTGTCAGGAAGCTTTTCACGGTGGACTCCGCCGCGATTTGGCTGACTTTTGAGGAGCTGATGCCATCGGTGATCAGCACCGAAATGCCTTTGAGCGCCAGCGCTGGGCCAGACGGCATAAGGGCACCGTGGAAGTCTTGATTGACCGCCTTGCGCCCTTTATCGGAGCAATGCCCGAGAGAAATGGTAAGTTGCTTTTGCATATATGCCTGACATCTATGTGGTGCGCCCTACTTAAAGCGGGGCGCACCGAGGGAAGCTTACTCAGCCGGAACCGCAGCCGCGCCACGCTTGGCACCTGTGCGAATGTGGGTCGAATAAAGCGTGAGGCCAACGAAGGTAACGCCGCCAACGATATTGCCCAGCACGGTGGGGATCTCGTTCCAGATCAGGTAGTCCGATATAGTGAACTCACCGCCCAGCAGCAGGCCGGAGGGAAAGAGGAACATGTTGACCACCGAATGCTCAAAACCCATGTAGAAAAACAGCATGATCGGCATCCACATGGCGAGGATTTTGCCTGTTACCTGTGTGGAGATAAAGGCGGCAACTACACCGGTAGAGACCATCCAGTTACACAGCACTCCACGGATAAACAGGGTCAGCATGCCGCCTGCGCCGTGGTCGGCATAGCCCACTGTGCGGCCTGCGCCAATAATCCCGATTTTCTGGCCAACGATGTTTGGCTCAACGGTAAAGCCATAGGTAAAGATGATGGCCATAAACACTGCCACGGTGAAAGCCCCCGCAAAGTTGCCTGTAAAAACAAGGCCCCAGTTGCGCAGCATGCCCAGAACGGTCACGCCCGGGCGTTTGTCCATCAGCGCCATTGGCACAAGGGTAAACACGCCGGTAAGGAGGTCAAACCCGAGCAGATACAGCAGCACAAAGCCGACAGGAAACAGCACCGCGCCCGCAAGTGGCTGGCCTGTTTGCACGTTAATCGTAATCGCAAATGCTGCCGCCAGCGCCAGAATGGCGCCTGCCATGTAAGAGCGAATAAGCGTATCACGGGTGGACATAAAAACCTTGGCCGCCCCCGCGTCTATCAGCTTGGTAACAAATTCAGTTGGTTGTAGATATGCCATGATAACCCCTTTGGTTTAGGCGGCAGAACGGGCACGCAAGCGGGCGGCGTCCAGCAAGATACGGCCATTTTCGACCCTGATTTCATATGTGTTCACCGCGCCCTCATCAGCGCCTTGGGCCTTGCCTGTTTCAAGGTCAATCACCCAATTGTGCAGCGGGCAGGTCACGGAACTTCCATGCACAATACCCTCCGAAAGCGGGCCTTTTTTATGCGGGCAGCTATCGTCAATCGCAAAAACCTTGTCGTCGCCTGTGCGAAAAATAGCGACGCAGCCAAGGGCGGTTTTGACCACACGCGCGCCGCGTTGCGGGATGCTTTCCAGTGGGGCAATATCTATCCAGTCACTCATTCTGCGGCCTCCAATGTCAGGTCTGCCAAGGCGGCCCATTTACGCGGTTGATACTCGGGTTTAGCCTGCTCGGCCCACGGGTCTTTACGGTAAACAGTTTGCGAAAGCTCAAAAC
>JAJRRX010000142.1 GCA_024279075.1 Alphaproteobacteria bacterium
CGTGGGGATCAGAAGCAAATATTGAGGGTATTTCCATGGGTGGATTAATTGGCATCGTCGTAATTTTCGCAATGGTTTTTGGCGGGTATATCCTCGCCGGGGGCAAAATGGCGATCATCCTACACTCGCTTCCCTTCGAGATGATGATCATCCTCGGGGCGGCGGTTGGCGCATTTCTAATTGCCAATGATATGAAGGCTGTAAAGCACACTATTAAAGATATGGGTAAAGTATTTAAGGGCGCAAAGTGGAAGCAGGCGGATTATCAAGATCTGCTTTGCCTGCTTTTCACGCTTATCCGTATCAGCCGCGAAAGCCCAGTGGAGCTAGAAACCCATATCGAGGATCCTGAAAGCAGCTCTGTTTTTGGGAAATACTCCAGAATTCAGGCAGACCCAACGGCCGTTGGGCTGATTTGTGATACGCTACGCTCGGCCTCGATGAACTATGACGACCCGCATCAGGTGGAAGACGTGCTGGAAAAGCGCATGGAGGAGCATTATGCCCATGCCCAGCACTCAGCCCATGCGCTGCAAGTGATGGCGGATGGCCTGCCCGCGCTTGGCATTGTGGCGGCGGTGCTCGGTATTATTAAAACCATGGCCTCGATTGATAAGCCGCCTGCCGTGCTTGGCGGCATGATCGGTGGCGCGTTGGTGGGCACGTTCCTTGGGGTTTTTCTGGCCTATGGCTTGATCGGGCCGTTTTCCACCAAAGTGGAAACTGTGGTGAAGGAAGATAACCATTTTTATAACCTAATACGCGAGGTATTGGTCGCAAACCTTTATAATCATGCGCCAAATATCTGTGTGGAAGTTGGCCGCCAAAATACACCCGGTGGCAAGCGCCCAACATTTAATGACCTCGAAGCAGCCTTAAAGGAGGCAAAAGCGGCAGCATGAAGCAGCTCATTAAGGTGGTTTTACTTCTGTCTGCGTCGCCTTTGGTGGCGCAGCAGGTCGTTTCAGTAAGCTCTGGCGAGCACGGCGCGTTTACGCGGCTTGTGCTTAAGGTGGACCCCGCAAAAGAATGGGAGCTTGTAGAGGCGCAGGGCATGGCCGCCATCCGGTTTCCCAATCAAGCGCTCAGCTTTTCTACCGCGCAGATATATAACCTGATATCAACTGATCGAATTTTGGCAGTGCGCGAAACCAGCACGGAATCCGGTTCGGAATTGCTGTTGGAGCTTGCCTGCCAGTGTGAGGTGCAAAGCTCGGGTTATAACGGAAACTACATCGTAATTGATGTATTTGATGGCCCGCCCCTGGAGAAGGCTGCACCAACTGCCAGCGCGCCAATGTGGCAACCGGATTCTTTGCCTTTCATCCAGCCCTCCAATGCCCCCGCGCGATTTACCGCGTTTGTAATGGCAGACGCCCCCACGCAGCCACAGATATTGCCAGACCCGCCCCCGCGCGAAGTGGCGGAGGCCTCAGCGCCCGAAATGGCCACGCTCGCACCACCCGAAATGCCGGATCAGGATGTGGAGATCGCTGAAAATGTTCAGATGATGGCGCCGCCCGCGGAAGAGGGAATTGTGGCAGATATGGAAAATGCGGCGGGGGCTGTGGTTTCGGATATGAACCAAACCGTAGAAATGGAAGACAACCCTGAAATGCTGGCGCGAATCGAAGCCGCACAAAGCCAGCTTTTGGCGCAACTCACCCGCGCGGCGGACCAAGGCTTGGTGGAATTTGTGCCCGCGCCCATTGAGGTGGCCGAGGTACAGCCCGAGCCGGAGCTTGAGGTGATGGTGGCACCCGAGCCAGAGCCGATTGACCCGGCGCTCATGCAACAACTCAGCGCGCGCACGGCCTATTCGCAAAATACTGAAGATGCGCTCACCGATATCATCAACCAATTTGCCATGCCACAATGCCTTGATGATGCGGTGTTTTCTATGGAAGGTTGGAACGGAGAGGAAAGCTTTTCCACTCGCTTGGCGATGCTGCGCTCGGGTTTACTCGGAGAGTTTGATACCCCCGATGCCAAAATTGCTGAATCCATTGTGCAGCTTTATTTGAGCTACGGGCTCGGGGCCGAGGCGCGTTTGATTCTGAAAGAAACCGGCGTAAATCTTACTCAAGCTGACCTTTATAACGATATGGCCAGCCTTATTGAAGGTGAGCCTATGCGCATTTCTGGGCCAATTCTTAAAGGCGCTGGCTGCGGCGGGGCGCATGAAATGTGGTATCTGGCTGCGGGCTTGGGGGATTACCAAGTGCTTGAACCGCTGACAATAACCGACACGTTTTCCAACTATCCCATTGAAGTGCGCGCTCAAATTGGGCCATCTTTGGCGCAGGCGTTTATTGATCGTGGGCAAGTGGATGCCGGCCATGTAGTGCTTGAAATTATCCGCCGTGCTGAATCCGGCATCTCTCCGGCGCAGCTTTTGGCTGAGGCGCAGGTAATGGAAGCGCAGGGCCACTTGGCCGATGCTGCCAAGGTTTACCGAGATCTTGCTTTGGGCAATGGTGAAAAAGCACCCGAGGCTTTGGTTGCCTATGCCCGCACCCTGTTAGCAACAGGTGATAATTTGCCCGATACGTTACTGGTTGATCTTGAATCCGCAGCGTTTTTCCATCGAAATACCGATTTTGCCAACCCGTTGCGCCTATGGGAAATTAAGGTGCGGGCCGAGTTGGCCGGCGCTGAAGCCGCGCTGATGCAGATTGAGGAAAATCTAAGCGAGCGGCCAGAGCTGAAAGCCCCTTTGCAAGAAATCGCAGCCGACATATTTATTAACAATAGCGCTGAAATACAGGGCGATTACCCCTATGCGCAAATGGTCTTGCGTTATGAGGGCCTGTTGGACCAAGGCCCATTGGGCGATGAAGCCCGCCTTAAAATCGCCGCAGAAATGGCGGGTATTGGCCTACCTGAAACCGCGCTTGATCTGCTGTCGCCAAATCTGGAGCGGGCAAGCGAAGGGGCGCAGATCATCGAGGCGGCGGCCTATGTGCAGCTTTTTCAGCCCGCGCGGGCGTTGGAAATTTTGGCCGGGGATGAAAGCCTTGAAGCCTATAAAACCCGGCTAAATGCTTACCTGCAAATGGAAGACTTTGCTGCCGTGGCAGCGCTTTTGAATGAAGATCACGCCAAGGAAATTTCGCTTAATGATGTGGCCTTGCGCGCGGGGGACTGGGCGAAAATTCAGGACGCTGGCGCGGTTGGCACGCTCGCTTCTTATGCACAAGGCGGGGCGGATGATGTACCGCCCGAAGAGGTTTTACCACCGATGGCGGCGGACGAAAACCCAACCCTTAAAGCGGCGCGGGCATTGCTGGCGGATAATCAACAGAGCATGCAGTTTTTGGAAGACGTGCTGGCAGAGAGCGAATAACCCCAGCGCCAGACATAAAAAAACCCGCGCTGCTAAGCGCGGGATTTTTTGTGTTCGTTTAGGTTTGCGGCGTTCGAATTGCCTCTACATCAGAGGCAAACATCTGGGTGCCATCGGCAAAATAAAGCACCGGCTGACCATCAAATTTACGAACCTCCTGCACCGTTGAAAACACCAATGCAGGTGTGTTGGCAATCACTTCACCCTCAAGATAGCTGTTGGTTTCAAAACGATAGCCCTCGCCCTCAATCGCGCGGGAGCCATCGGCCAGAATACCGGACCACTGCACATTACTTTCGTCTTTACTTACATCTTGCCGCGCTACGACATTGTCATTTTCGTCAAACACCACCAGCTCAATTCGGTCGGCATCTGTGTGGCTAAGGTAAAGCACATCAAGCGGCGTATTTTGATAAGACGCACTGCCCGGGTTGCGCACCTCTTGCCCTATCCATTGAGAAAGCCCGCCGGTGGCCCCGCTGGCCAAAGCCTCCAAAATGCCCTCCAACTTGGTGTTGGATTGCACCTGCTGCTCGACCGCCGAAAAGCTGGCAAGCTGGGCAACAAACTCGGTGGATTCTACCGGCTTTAGCGGGTCCTGGTTGCGCAACTGTGCGGTGAGCAGGGTTAGAAATGTCTCAAAATCACCAGATACATCTGTATTGGATGAAGTGGTTTCAGTGGCGCGGGCAAAGCCGGCCGATGCTTGCGAAAGAGTGGAAACAGATTCCATTTTACGTCCTTTTGGTTAGAGGCGAATGTCGAGCCGGCCATCAAGGCTGGCAGAAGGGGGGCTGGCCAATGCAGGCTCATCCGCTTCAGTAAGGTTGGCGGCGGTTTGAAACTGCGAAAACCCTTCTTTGCCGCCTTGGCTTTGGCCTTGTTGAAACGAAAGATCAGCCTGAGAGAAGCCCGCGCGCGCCAAAGTGGCGGTTAGCAGTTCGGCATGGCGGCGCATGAGGTCAACCGTGTCTGGCCGATCGGCGATGATTTGCGCGGTGACCTGTTGATCATTGGTTGTTAAATGAATGGTCACGCGGCCAAGCTCTGGTGGGTCCAGCCGTAGCTCGATCGTCTGCTTCTCGGCTTTTGTGATGAGCGCCGGCAGCTGGGCAGAAATCTGGGTGGCTACGGGTGGCGTGGACGTGGCTGAGCGAGAAATTGGCGCATCTACAGCCACTTGCCGATCTATCTTAATGCTGAACTGAATTTCGGCTGGGTCATCCGTTGCGGTTTCTATATTGGTAAAGCCAATAGGCGGCAGAGGCTGTGCTTGCGGTTGCGCCGTTGCTTTTGCCACGGGGGGTGCGGGTTGCGTATTTTGCGTAACTTCCGGTTCCTCCGTTGTTTGAATAGGGGCCGTCTTGCCCGCTTTGTCCAACGCGACAGGGAGCAGAGGCGCAATGGGCGTGCTTAGCGTAGGCTGCGAAGCGGGCGCAATGGGCTTGGCTAAAACGGACGTAATATCGCGGGCCTGCGGGAGAGCCGGAGATGCTGGCGTGTTTGCCAAAAGCGGGGTTGAAAGGGGCGTGATATTTGCAGCTTTTTCCGGCATCGTCGGCGTGTGGGCCGTGGCTGGGGTAGCCGCTGCGGCCAGAATTGGGTGAGTCAGAATCGGTATATCCCCCTGCATTTTTGCCGAAATTAGTGGCAACTCGGCGACCGGGTGCGCCAGCGTTTTGGGAATACCTTCTTTATCAGGTGCGATTTTCAAATCCGGCACGGCCGGCAGCACGGGGTCAATTTCTTGCGTGTCGGCGGTGTCCAGCGCCACAGTGATATCCGGCGCCTCTGCTTGTGGTAACTGAAAAGGCACGGCAACCTCAAGGACCTGCGCGGGCAGGATCTCTGAAAATTTCTTAGAATCAGGCTGCGTGCCCTCCAAGAGCAACGAGAAGTCGGGGCTCTCGGCATCAGGAGATGCGGGCAATAACACCTCGGTTAACGTGACCTTTGGGGTTAATGCGTTTTTTGGCTTTACCAGCCCGATGTTCATATCAATATCCATGTCGGCACCCATGTTCTACGGTTGCGCCCAGCATCGTTGGCAGGGGTTACTATTTATTTACCGTAATGGCGCTAAGCTCGGGGTATGAACGCAAAAAATAGGTAAGATTTTATGGAAATTACACAAGCAGCGCCCCAAGCGGTTGACCCCGCTCGTGCAGCGCGGGCGCAAGAATTGCGCGATGTCGCCAAGGCTTTTGAAGCCAGTTTTTTGGCAGAAATGCTTAAGGCCAGTGGGCTTGGCGAGAGCCGAAGTGAGTTTGGTGGTGGCGCGGGCGAAGATGCTTTTGCCTCGATGATGGTGGATGAACAAGCCCAATTAATGGTGGATCGCGGCGGCATTGGCCTTAGCGAATCGATTTTTCAGAGCCTTTGGGCACGGGAGTTTGGCAATGATTGATACGGTTTTAGCCCGCGGTAAGCTGCGGCAGTTGCTCTCAGTAATGGATTCGGAGCGGGCAGTTTTGCTCAATGGTCCGTTGGATGATTTGGCAAAAATTTCGGCCAAGCGCGACCAGTTACTCGATAGTTTAGTCAATGGCGGGCCGGTTTCGCAGCGGATATTGGGGGCAAAATTGGCGGATGTAAAAGCCATGGCCAAGCGCAACGGCGCGCTGCTTAAAGCGGCGATGGAGGGCATGAAAGACGCGCGTAAAGAGATTGAAAACATGGAAGAAAGCCTGAACGAGATGGACACCTATACCTCGGATGGTGCCAAAATGGTGGTGGCGCAAACCCCGCCGGGCAAGGGGCATAGGGTATAGAGCATTGTATAAAGCATTGCGTGAGAATTTGTGAAAAATTGTTGGAATACAATCGCTTGGAATTAAGACTTCATTATCGGTTGCAAGCGAGAGTGAGGAGGCAATCTTGAACGGGTTGCAGGTGGGGGGTTCTCCACATCTCGTCAGAACGGCGAAAGTGCGGGCGTGAAACACGCCTTTATTGTAACAGCAGCGCCGAACGCGCTGCATCGCCGAAGGAAATGCTAAATGTCTAGTATTCTTACAAACCAGAGCGCCATGGTGGAGCTGCAAACCCTGCAAAGCATCAACAAAAACCTGTCTATGAATCAAAGCCAGATTTCTACGGGTAAAAAGGTGGATACCGCGCGGGACAACGCCTCTATCTGGGCGATTTCGCAAACCATGCAATCTGATGTAGACGGCTTTAAGGGCATCTCCGATGCGCTGGCCAC
>JAJRRX010000143.1 GCA_024279075.1 Alphaproteobacteria bacterium
CATTTTGCCCGCGCGAGCGAATGGCGGTGAGCAAAGCCGAGGCCATACCACGGGCATCATAGCCGCGATGCAGGTAAAAGTTTTTATCCTCAGCGCTGATAAAAGCGTATTTTACCACATCGGGGATTTCATCCGTCGGGGTGTAAATACGGCGTTCGCGCACATATTCATCCAGCACATAACCGTCTGACGAATACACCCGCGAGAGCACGGCGGGTGAATAATTGCGCAGTTGCTCCAGATCAGGCAGGTCGCGCGAATACATCCACAGCACGCCCATAAGGCCAATGCCAGACATAATAAGCCCAAGCGATAACCACGCAAAAATAAACCCGAAAAATCGCCCTAGCAGCAGTAACACATCTCTTCTCCTTAAGAGTCACCCCCTCATATAGGCGCATGGGTTGGAATGGTCAAAACAACATCACGCTTAATTGCGCAATAATCCGCGCATATCATCCTCGACCACCAACCAGCGGCGCAAACCATCGCGCAGGGTCTCGCTCATCGCCACCTGCCATTCGGGGTTTTGCAACTTTTCAAGGTCGGTTTTATCGGACATAAAACCAAGCTCAATCAGCAAGGAGGGGATATCGGGCGCGCGCAGCACCCGAAAGCCCCCCGCCATGCGCCGCGATTTGATCTCGCTTTCATTCTGGAACCAAAGCGTTTCGGCCATAACATCGGCAAAGCGGTTAGAAAGCGCGTCGGTCTCCCTATGCGCCAATTGGAGCAAGACTTGCGTAAGCTGGTCATCCTCGCCCTCCACCGAAATACCGGCCACCAGATCAGAGCGGTTTTCCAGCGTGGCAATGGTTACGGCCTGTTGGCTCTCGCCCGCTTCCGAGAGGCTAAACACCGTGGTGCCCCGCGCCCGCCCCAGCGTAACCACATCAGCATGCAGCGATATAAACGCCCGTGCCCCCGCCCGCCGCGCAATTTCCACGCGTTCGCCAAGCGGCACAAAAACATCGCTTTCGCGGGTCAGTAGCACCCGAAAGCGGCCATCTTCCAGTAGCACTTCGCGCAGAGTTTTCGCGATTTGCAGCACGATATCCTTTTCGGCGATCTCGCTTTGCACCGCGCCGTTATCCAACCCGCCATGCCCGGGATCAATCACAATTAGCGGCAGGCCATCGGTGCCTTCAATCGTGGCGCTAAGCTGTTCGGACCGCCACAGCGCGGCGGGGTTATCCACCGAGGCCGCCGCAAAATCATCAGCGCTTATGGGGGCCAGCTCAATAGTAATTTGCGCGCCGTTCCCCGTGCCACTTGCCAGCGCGCTGCTTATGGCCATTGGCGCCGACAGATCCAGCACAATGCGCGCTTGCCCAAGCTGAAACAGCCCATAACGCAGGGCCGTAACCTCAGGGACACCGGCCGCCATGCCGCTCGGCATACCCGCCAGCGCGGTATCACCAAGGTCCACCAACAAGCGGCGCGGGTTATCAAGGGTATAGACCTTAAACGGCGCAGGCGCACTGAGACCTAGGGTGAGCGTCAGGCCATCCACGCTGCGGGTCAGGATTGTGCCTTGGGCTATAACTTCGGCAGCGCTCAGCGGGGCGCTGGCTGCAATAGCCGCAAAGCAAACCAGCGTGATAAAAGCGCGTTGTAATTTGTTAACCATTTATATCATATCTTGTGTAAGGCGCATCAGCGCAGAATTAGATTGTGTTCTCGTATAGAACAGGTTTATGGTCAAATAACGGCGGATACAATTCGCTAGTTTATCAGTTTTGCTATTCACCCAATCGCTGCGGAAGATACCGCAGCCGGGTTAAATAGCCGGTGCTTTGCACCACATTCGGATTCCCCGAACCTTACTTTTTTCGGGGCGTATACATTTTAGCAGGCCGCAGGCCGTGCTGGAGAACAAACCGCGATGAAGCGTGTGACAGAGACGAGCATGAAGGATAGGCTGCATAAACTGCGGCCCCTTTCGCGCGCCTTGCCCCGCGAATTTGCCCAAACATTACAAGCTATTACGAGAGGTTCTGCATGTAATGCAGCACCGCCTAACGGCTTGAGCGAGAAAACATGTCGAAAAAAATGCTTATCGATGCCACCCACGCGGAAGAAACCCGCGTTGTTGTGGTGGACGGAAACCGGGTTGACGAATTTGATTTCGAGGCCCTTAACAAGCGCCAACTAGCCGGAAATATATACCTAGCCAAAGTCACACGGGTGGAGCCTTCGCTCCAAGCCGCTTTTGTGGATTAC
>JAJRRX010000144.1 GCA_024279075.1 Alphaproteobacteria bacterium
ACGCACCAGTGGGCGCAACGCGCTGACTGGTGGCGATCCTCTAACAACGAGGACCGGAAGAGGTAAAGCTTCCGTAAGTTAGGGGCGGTTTAGGGGAAAGGGCTAGAATCGTCAAGAGGGGGGCTTCTAACTTTGGTTTATACGGGGGGTTCTGGGTCAAATGTGCTATTGGGGGCGCGGGTTTAATGCTCTAGAAAGGCCGCAATGAAACAATACGCTATTAGAAATACGATTCGACTCATGACTGACACACACACAGCCACTATCCCAGTTTGGGACAAATTCATCCGCGCCTTTCACTGGGCGCTGGTGCTGGGTGTGAGCGTGGCGGCAGTAACCGGATTTTTGTTAAGGCCCACATGGATAAATGTCCATGTTTGGGCAGGGGTGACAGCGGCGGTACTTTTACTGGCTCGGGTGCTCTGGGGCATTTGGGGCAGTAAAAATGCGCGATTTTCCGGTTTTGTTAAGGGCCCGCGTGAGGTGATGGCCCATATTACGGAGCTGCGTTCAGGCAAGGCGGCGCGGCATTTAGGGCATAACCCTTTGGGCGCGCTGATGATTATCGCGTTGCTTGGCACTGTATTGTTGCTGTCGCTTACGGGCTTGGCAGGGCTTGGCGGGGTGTTCAAAGCCGGCCCACTTGGCTTTGCCACTCCTTATAGCCTTGGGGGTTTCACCCTTTCTGTCCACGAGATTCTGGCCATTTTCCTATTGGTGCTTGTGGGGCTTCATATTGCGGGGGCTGTGTTTGAAGGTATGCGCACCAAGGAGAACTTGGTAAAATCAATGGTGACCGGTGAAAAAGAAATGCGTAAAGGCGACCACGACGTGCCTGACGTTTCTAGCAAGCCAATATGGGCATCCTTGATTTTTGGCCTCCTGCTGGCGGCGCTGGTTTGGGGCGGGATTTTTCTGTCAAGCAAGCCACCATTCGGGGTGCCTGTTGGCCCGCCCAATGCCACCTATGCCGATGAGTGTTCAGCCTGCCACATGGCCTATGCGCCAAGTTTACTGCCAGCCAAAAACTGGGGTACGATGATGGCACAGCTTGGCGACCATTTCGGAGAAGATGCTAGCCTTAGCCAAGCCGATACCGATGAAATTACCACATGGTTGTTTGAAAATGCCTCGGATTCTATCGACACAAAGCCAGCGCATGTGTTTTCTCGCACTAACCCCGCCTTTCCGCTGGCCATTACCGAAACGCCGTTTTGGAAAAACACCCACCGGACAATCCCTGATGAGGTGTTTACCCGCCCGCCGATTTACGACAACGGAAACTGCGCCGCCTGCCATAGCGACGCCGACTCCGCTGCCTTTTACCCTGCCAATATTTCTATTCCCAAGGAGACAAGCCCATGAAGACCAAACTTATCATAACAACAGGTGCCGCGTTGCTATTTGCAGCGGGCGTGCTGGCCAACGCACAACGGGACGCGATTGTTGCCAGCCTTGCCAGCCAAGCCGGCGTATCCAGCTTTAACGCAGATGCGGGCCGCGCTATGTTTCTTGGCAATTTTACTGGCGGCAAAGAGGCAACGCCCTCTTGCACGTCTTGCCACACCAATAACCCGCAGGCGCAAGGGCGCACGCGGGTTGGCAAAGTGATCGAACCGATGGCGGTTTCGCGCAATCCCGAGCGCTTTACCGACCCAGAAAAGGTTGAAAAATGGTTTCGCCGCAACTGCACTTCGGTGCTCGGGCGCGAATGCACGGCCGAAGAGAAGGGCAATTTCTTGGCCTTCATGATCAGCCAATAAAGGATTTTGGATATGAAAAAACTAACAACACTCGTCAGCGCGGCGGCTTTAACCGTTGCCAGCCTGCCCGCCCTCGGGGCCTCACCATGGATGGTGGAAAACAATACCACCAAGTCAGAATGCTCGGATTGCCACATGGCCTATGCGCCGGGCTTCCTGCCCGAGCGCTCATGGCTGGCAATTATGAATAACCTGAGCGACCATTTTGGCGAAGATGCCAGCCTTGGCGATGCCGCGCGGCAAGAAATCAGCAACTATCTGGTGGCGGTGGCCCCGAAAGAACTCAGGGGCGTGTCTTCCATCGCGGTGCCGCTGCGGATCACTGACTTGCGTTGGTTCCGTGGCGAGCACGGCTCTCGCCTGCGCAACCGCGCGGAAAACAACCCCAATATCGGCACCATGTCCAACTGCACCGGCTGCCATCGCGGGGCCGAGCGCGGCTTTTTTGACGACGATTAAGGCAGGGTGATGCTGTGGGTGGCTGCCGTCCAGCCATCTACATTATCGCGTGCGCGGATAACAACCTCGGTGACCCCGTCAGGGATCACCACCCCCCCGAGCGAGCGGGTAAACGGCTGCTCGTTTACATGCGGATGCACCAACACGCGCATCCCGAGGCTTCTGCCATCAGGGGCCAGCACTTCCCAGCCATCGGCGTAATGGTCCCAGCCGCTATCGGCGTGGAGCAGGGTTACGTCAAACCGCCACGCGCCCCCGTTCTGGCTGGCCTGCACGTTCACGATCTCCACATCACTTGCCAGTGACGCCGTGGCGGTAAGGGTTGCAATCAGGGTGATAAGTGTTTTCATAAAGGCCTCCTAGCGCCACGTTGCGCCCAAACCATTGAGGCTTCAAGTGACAATCCCCTTTGATAACAGCTTTGTTAACCTGCCCAAGAGCTTCTACATGCACCAAGACCCGCTGCCCGTGGCCGCGCCTGCGCTGGTGAAGTTCAACCACGGGCTGGCGGCAGAGATCGGCGTCTCGTCGGAAGACTTTCCGGTGGAGGTGCTGGCGGGCAACGCCGTGCCCGAAGGCGCCGCCCCCTTGGCCGCCGCCTATGCCGGCCACCAGTTCGGCGGGTTTTCCCCCCAGCTCGGCGATGGCCGCGCAGTGCTATTGGGGGAGGTGATTGGGCCAGATGGCACACGGCGAGACATCCAGCTCAAAGGCGCAGGCCGCACCTATTTCTCACGCGGTGGCGATGGACGCGCCGCCATTGGGCCGGTGTTGCGGGAATACCTTGTGAGCGAAGCCATGCACGCGCTCGGCGTGCCGACCACACGGGCTTTGGCGGCGGTAACAACCGGCGAGCCGGTGCAGCGCGAAACGCCTTTGTCGGGGGCGGTGCTGGCGCGCGTGGCGCAAAGCCACCTGCGGGTAGGCAGCTTCCAGTTCCACTACGCCCGCCAAGACAAAGCGGCGCTAGAGGCGCTGGCCGAATACGCCCGCGCGCGGCATTACCCCGAGGCCGAAGGGCCGCTGGGCCTGCTTGATGCGGTGGTCTCTGCCCAAGCCAAACTCATTGCCAAATGGATGGGCCTCGGCTTCATCCATGGCGTCATGAACACCGACAATGTTGCGATTTCCGGCGAAACCATTGATTACGGCCCCTGCGCCTTCATGGATACCTACCACCCCGAAACCGTGTTCAGCTCGATTGACCGTAAAGGCCGCTACGCCTATGCCAACCAACCCAAAATCGCCCTGTGGAACCTCTCGCAACTGGCGCAAACCTTGGTACCGCTGGTCGGCGAGGTCGCCCCGCTCGAAGCCAGCCTTAACCGTTTTGGCGATATCTACGCCGCCGAGTTCACCCGCATATTCACCGCCAAGCTCGGCCTCGCCAAGCCAGACGTGGATTTTATAACCGACACCCTGAAAATGATGGCCAATGAAGGCGTGGATTTTACCCTGTTCTTCAAGCGGCTGGCTTACGGGCAAGATATCGAGAGCCTGTTCGAAACCCCGACCACGGCGCAGGATTGGCATGCCAACTGGCAGAAAAAGCACCTCCCCAATGCCGATATGAAAGCCGCAAACCCCGTCTTCATCCCCCGCAGCCACCGCATAGAAGCCGCCCTAAGCGCCGCAGAGCATGGCGATTTTACTCCGTTTGAAAAGCTGCACGCCATTTTGGCACGTCCATTTGAAGAGCAGCCCGAGCATGCGGCATTTGAAAACCCACCCACTGAAGAAGAGCGGGTGTTGGCGACTTTTTGCGGCACCTGAGTGAAAACTAGCCTTCTGGCGCGCAGGACGGGCTGTTATATAGCGTCATAAGAGGGTCCATCTCCTCGCCGCTATTATAGCTAATCGCCATGCCGGGCGATAGATCAAAATAAGGCGTCGCCTCGGCCTGTTTGCGGAAATACATAGTGATTTCTGGCAGGTCTTGCCGCGAAATATCGCAGCGAATGGCCGCCGCCCCGAGCGCAGAAAATTTGGCAATACAGCCGTCTTCACTTTCCCCCTCAACACTGCGCGCCATGGTTTGCCCCAGCACCGGCACCAAGTAATCTTGGGTAAACGGTTTGCAGGATTCGAGCGCATTGGCAAAAGTTGCCAGCTCTCGTTTAACCCGAAAACCGGAGAAAGCGCCAACAGAATAGAAAAAGACCAGCGCCAACAGAGCGATGACAACAGGTATGCCGATTAGCATGCGTTTTTTGCGAAACATCGGACACTCCTTGCGCAATGGAGCTTGGATAATACACAAAATATCGTTATTTGTCCAATTTGCGTGGCGCTTAACGGGGCGCAGGGGCCAAACCCCCTTTCCTTCCAGCCCCCAAAAGGCTAAGCAGCCCTTGCTTAACCCCCAATTGGAGAGATCACATGGGTTACCGAATTGTTGTTGTTGGGGCCACTGGAAATGTGGGCCGCGAAATGCTTAAAATTCTGGAAGAACGCGAGTTCCCGATCGACGAAATTGCCGTGCTGGCAAGCCGTCGCTCATTGGGTACGGAATGCTCTTTTGGCGAGCGCACGCTGAAAACCGACGATCTGGACACCTTTGATTTTACCGGCTGGGATATGGCGCTGTTTGCCATCGGCTCTGAGGCCACCGCAAAATACGCGCCGATCGCGGCCAAGGCGGGCTGTGTGGTGATCGATAACTCGTCGCTCTACCGCTACCACCCCGATATTCCGCTGATCGTGCCCGAGGTAAACCCCGACGACATCGGCATGTATAAAAACAAAAACATCATCGCCAACCCCAATTGCTCGACCGCGCAAATGGTTGTGGCCCTAAAGCCGCTGCATGACCGCGCCAACATCAAGCGGGTGGTGGTCAGCACCTACCAGTCGGTTTCCGGTGGTGGCACAGCCGCGATGGATGAGCTTTGGATGCAAACCAAGGGCATGTATGTGCCGGGCCAAGAGCGTGCGGCCAAGATCTTCACCAAGCAGATCGCCTTCAACGTGATCCCGCATATTGATAGCTTCATGGATAGTGGCGAAACCCGCGAAGAATGGAAAATGGTCGCCGAGACCAAAAAGATCATTGATCCGGCGATCAAGGTGACAGCCACTTGCGTGCGGGTTCCGGTGTTTGTCGGCCACTCCGAAGCGGTGAATATCGAGTTTGAGGAGTTCTTGGACGAGGATGAAGCGCGGGATATTCTGCGTGAAGCCCCGGGGATTCTGGTGGTCGATAAGCGCGAAGATGGCGGCTATACTACGCCGGTGGAATGTGTTGGTGAATACGCCACTTTTGTGAGCCGCATTCGGCAGGACCCAACGGTTGAAAACGGCCTGAACCTGTGGTGCGTGTCTGACAACCTGCGCAAAGGCGCGGCCCTAAACGCTGTGCAAATCGCCGAGCTACTCGGGCGGCGGGTGCTGAAGAAGGGCTGATTCGCCTAATTGATGGATTTTATGCGCGCGATTTTCGCGCGCATTTTTTTTGAGTTGTTTTCAGTTAGAATCAGAGCATTATTGGCCAAATTAAGATCTACACTGTAGCTAAGCGCCTAAAAATCCTACCTAAATCTAAACATCTGAATGTGCGGCGTTTTATTGGAGTTATCCCCGTTATCCCCGCAATTCACAGGCGCACTACTCCCGCAACTATGCTATATGTAGTGTAGGAGGGATCAATTGTGAGAATATAACGCGGCCTTCATCTCGGTGACTATTCCGTTCCTGAGGGCCTTAAACGAAAAGACCAGACCGTTTCAGCGATCTGGCCTTCCGAAATAGATAGTCAATATCGGGGCGACAAGCACCGCGAAATTTCCTTCCTTAACACGAGGATTCTCGCACAACTTGCCGGCCCTTTCAACTCATTTTTGATAGGAGAGGAGGTGCGGGGATGCAAAATACAGCCCTCCCGCCAGCGCCGATCGGCAAGAAGTATGTGTTTCGAGACTGGAAGCACTGCCCTTGGACTGGTCAAAAGCTTTACGCGAAAGCGTTTGGCTTTACCGCGTGGCCAATTTTGGTCGACGTATAATTTCGCGGGGCCGCAAACCTTGCGGCCCCCAACCACCAATTTACAGGAGGCCAGAATGGCAACTAACCCACCAACAGGAGACGGGCATCGCAATGGCGCGGTGCGCGGGCGTTCGCAAACCAAAACCCCGTCTGGGCATTACGTGAAGCGTGATACTAAGACAGGGCGATTTATGGATGTTAAGACATCTAGCAAGACACCCTTCAAAGGTGTCCGCAAAGAATAGTAACAACGGTGGGGGCGGCTTCGCCCTCACCAATTTCGTGCTAAACTAAGTAATCATCTGCTGGGCGCGCGAAATTCCACCGAAAGCAGCCGTTTAGTAAGGGAGTAGAGCTTTTGTCAACCAAAAATATGAACAACCCAATTTTTGGACCCGCTCAAAACCCGATGCCTGTAAGCAACGGGCCAGAGGGGTTTCATTGGCTGCGGCAGGGGTTGCTGGGCGGCACGCCTTTGCCGAATGACTTTGCCGCCTTGCAGAAGGTAGGCACCAAGCTTCTGGTCTCGCTCACCGCCGAATGGCAGCCGGATGAGGCCCTGATTGCCCGCTACGGGATGCGCTCGCTTTATGCTCCGATTCCTGATTTCCAGCCACCCAGCATCGCGCAGGCTGAGCAGATTTGTGTGGCGGCAGCGGCCTACACACAGCGCGGCGAGGCTGTGGTGTTTCATTGTCAGGCAGGTAAGGGGCGCACCGGTACCCTGCTGGCGGCGATGCTGATTTGGGCAGGGCAGGGGGCTGAGGCGGCCCTTGCAGAAACACGCGGGCAGAATGCCGCGTGGATCGAAACCGAGGGGCAGCTCGCCTTTTTGAGCCGTTTTGCCGACAGCCTAGCCTGAGGGGTGGCCCCGTGCTAGGCTGGCCAAAACCAGCCGAAAGCCAAATATGCGCCTTATCCTGATCCTCACCCTCATTTTTGCCACCCCCTTGCAGGCAGGCGCGCCCTTCAGCCGCAGTTTTTCCGGCGTGTGGCATGGGGTTGGTATCCAGACTGACGGGTCGGATTGGAGCATGGAGCTAACGCTTGGCCCAACCCTTGGCGTGGTGCGCTACCCGAGCCTGCGCTGCGGCGGCAGGTGGCAATTCCTTAACGAAACCGCCAACAGTTTATCGGGCGTTGAGATCATTGATTACGGGTTGGAAAACTGCATTGAAACGGGCGAGATTTACCTACAACCCGCCCAAAATGACCAGATGATTTTTATGTGGTGCGGAGAGGAAGAGGGCGTCAGCGCCCTTGCGGTGCTCTCGCGAAACTCTCCAGCTTCAGCGCCCTATGAAGCCCAAAAACAGGCCTCTCAGGCCGCGCTCGATGCCCTTGGATACGCCCTTGGCAACATCACCTGTCAAGGCAGTAAATGGCTTGGCGTTTAGGGCGCTTTTCCCCCGTTAAAAGCGTGACATTCCGGCGCAATTCCCATATATTGTGGGCAACAATACGGGGATACAC
>JAJRRX010000145.1 GCA_024279075.1 Alphaproteobacteria bacterium
TATGGAAGACGGCACCATCACGCTGGTTGGGGCCACCACCGAAAATCCGAGCTTTGAGCTGAACTCGGCACTGCTCAGCCGCAGCCAAGTGCTGGTGCTCAACCGCCTGACGCCCGCGCATTTGGAACTCATTATCCAGCGCGCCGAAAAGGAGCTTGGCAAAAAATTACCGCTGGATGCCGATGCTCGCGATGCCCTTTTGGAAATGGCGGATGGTGATGGCCGCGCGCTGCTAAACATGCTCGAACAAGTCTTCGGCTGGCCAGATAAAGCCAACCGCGCCACGCTGTCAAAGCGCCTTAACCGCCGTGCTGCCCAGTATGATAAATCCGGAGAGGCCCACTACAACCTCATTTCCGCCCTGCACAAATCGGTGCGCGGGAGTGACCCAGACGCCGCCCTCTACTGGCTCGCCCGCATGCTCACCGGCGGCGAAGACCCGCGCTATTTAGCCCGCCGCATCACCCGCATGGCAGTGGAAGACATCGGCTTGGCAGACCCCGAAGCTCAGCGCCAATGCCTTGATGCGTGGGCCACCTACGAGCGGCTTGGCTCCCCCGAAGGGGAGCTGGCGTTGGCGCAGGCGGTGATGTATCTCGCCCTAGCCCCCAAATCCAACGCCGCGTATGCCGCCTATAAAAACGCCATGGCCGATGCTAAAAAGACAGGCTCCGAGCCGCCCCCCAAGCACATCCTCAATGCCCCAACGGCGATGATGAAAGAGCAGGGTTATGGCGACGGCTACCAATATGACCATGATTCTGAGGACGGGTTTTCCGGCCAAAACTATTTTCCGGAGACCATGAAGCGCGGGGTTTATTACCTGCCTGTTGAGCGCGGCCACGAACGTGAGCTTAAAAAACGCCTCGACTATTTCGCCCGTTTGCGCGAAAAGCGCGGGAAATAGAGGAACGCCAATGCCAGTAATTTTCCAAGTAGCACTCGGCGGGGCCATCGGGGCCGCACTGCGCTATGCCAGCGGTGGCATTGCCATGCGCCTGCTTGGCAGCGGCTTCCCGTATGGCACCATGTTAGTCAATATTCTCGGCTCTTTCCTCATGGGCTTTGCTGCCTTTTATATGCTAGAGCGCATGGATGGCAGTTTTGCCCGCTACGCCCCCTTCATCCTTACGGGCGTGCTCGGCGGCTTCACCACATTCTCGGCCTTCTCGCTCGACGCGGTGTTCTTGATAGAGCGCAGCCGCTACGGCGCGGCGGCTATTTACATGGGCGGCTCGGTTGCCCTCGCTATGCTGGCGCTTTTTGCTGGCATGGCCCTTGCTAGGAGCCTCACATGAGCGGCGTGCAAAACCTGACGGTAGACGAAGACGGCCAAGACCAACGCTTGGACCGCTGGTTTAAGCGCATGTTCCCGCATATCTCGCAGGGGCGGATAGAAAAGCTCTGCCGTAAGGGCGAAATTCGGGTGGAAAAGGGCCGCGTAAAGCCCGGCACGCGGCTCGAAACCGGCCAAAACGTGCGGGTGCCACCACTGCCCGATGCGCGGGATTTGCGCGAGCGCAATATCGCCGTGGTTACGGATGATGACCGCGAGATGATTCAGCGGTCTGTGCTGTTCAAGGATGAGCATTTTATTGTCATCAACAAGCCAGCGGGCCTGCCCACGCAAGGCGGCACGGGGCATGATATCCATGTCGATATGCTGGCCGAAGAGCTGAAATTCGGTGAGGAGAAAAAGCCAAAGCTGGTGCATCGCCTCGATAAGGACACCTCCGGCGTGCTGCTGCTGGCCCGCAATGGCCGCGCCGCCAAGGCGCTGGCGAAGGCGCTGCAAGACCGTGAAACCCGCAAGGTTTACTGGGCACTAGTGGCTGGCCGCTTGCCCGAGCGGGTCGGCACCATTCAATATGGCCTGATCAAAGCGGGCGGCCACGGGCCAAACGGGGCGGGGGAGAAAATGCACTGCGTTCATCCCAATGAGGTCGACAGCACACCCGGCGCCAAGCGCGCCACCACCGATTATGCGGTGATCGAAAATATCGGCACCCGCGCCACATGGGTTGGGCTGGTGCCGGTTACGGGGCGCACCCACCAGCTGCGGGTTCACATGGCCGAAATTGGCTGTCCGATTATTGGCGATGGCAAATATGGCGGCAGTTCGCAAAGCAATGACGGCGAGGGCTGGGGGGCAAAAATAGGCGGCGATATCAGCCGTAAAATGCACCTGCACGCGCGGTCCATCGGCTTCATCCATCCGTTCACCAAAAAAGAAATGTTCTTCGAGGCCCCGCTGCCCGAGCACATGGCCCGCAGCTGGGACCTGTTCGGCTGGAACCTGAAATGGGCCCCGAAAGACCCGTTTGCGATTTTCGAATGAGCGATCTGAAACTGGTCATATTTGATATGGATGGCACCTTGATGGACAGTCAGGCCTTCATTCAGCTTGGCATGGGGCAGGGCTTGGCGGCGGCTGGCTATAGCGATGTGAGCAAAGATGATATTATGTCCACGGTTGGCCTTTCGTTCAGTGCGATCGTATCGGCGCTGCTGCCAGCACTTGCTGCCGCTGAAAACAAGCGGGTTGTCGATGTGATTCAGCAGACGTTTTATAAATTGCGCGACGAGATGGGTGATGATGTTGGCTCCCCGCTTTACCCCGGCGCGCGGGATGCGTTGGAGCGGTTGCATGTTGTGGACGAGGTTTTGATGGGGGTGGCCACGGGTAAGGCGCGGCGCGGGTTGGACCACGCCTATAACGCCCACAATATTGAGCATTTCTTCATCACCTCGCAAACGGCTGATCTGCATCCGAGCAAACCCCACCCCTCGATGTTGCACCAAACGCTGGCGGATACCGGCGTGGAGGCGGCGCAGGCAGTGATGGTGGGGGACACCGAGTTTGACATGGAAATGGGCCGCGCGGCGGGGTTTAAAACCATTGGCGTGAGTTGGGGCTACCACCCTGTTAGCCGCCTTGGGGCGGCGGATATCATTATTGATGACTTTGCGGCGCTCGACGGGGCGTTGGCCGAGATTTGGAGCTAAGCAATGGCATTTGAACTAAAGCGCTTTTGGGAGCAGGTGCATGTGGTGGAGGCCGAGGGTGGCTATACGGTAACCCTTGATAAACGCCCGCTAAAAACCCCGATGAAGCGGCCGTTGATTGTGCCTTCCAAAGCGCTGGCCGCTGAAATTGCCGCCGAATGGCAGGCGATTGAGGGCAAGGTCGACCATGCCACGCTGCCCTATACCCAATTTGCCCATGCGGGCCTAGACCAAGCGATTGACGAGCGCAAAGAAATAGTCGCCAAAACCGCGCTTTATGGCGAGACGGACCTGCTTTGCTACCGGGCAGAGGCGCCGCAGGCGTTGATCAAGCGGCAGGCCGAAGCGTGGGGCCCGCTTTTAGAATGGAGTGCCGATACGCTGGGCGCGCCGCTTTTGGTCACCACAGGTATTGTGCATGTGGCACAACCCGAGGCCAGCCTAAAAATGCTGGCGGCGCAGGTGCAGCCCTATGAGCGCTTCCAGCTTAAAGCGCTCTATGATTGGGTGACGATCTCTGGCTCGCTGGTTTTGGGGTTGGCCGTGGCCAAGGGGCGGTTGACGGCAGCCCAAGGTTGGGCGCTCTCGCGGGTCGATGAAAATTGGCAGGAAGAGCAGTGGGGCGTGGATGACGAGGCCAAAAAATTGGCCGACTCAAAGCGCGACACCTTCCTTATGGTTGAGCGCGCCCTCTCTCTTATTTAGGCTGATTGCACGCCGGTTTTCACGGCTTTCGCAATAACCGATCTTTTTCAGGGCGTTTATGCGATTTCGGATTTATTTCACAAATGAATCTGCCAAAAAACGGAATTATATTGCGTTGTGTGCGGTGCAGCATTGCTAAAATAAGGCGAATGACTGCCGGGGCAGCCCGTATAAGGGTAAGTGTTCATGACCAAAATTCCAGCGATCGCCAACGATCTTAGCCAAATGCGATGTGGTGATCGATCAGCCCCACAAATGATTCGCATGACTGGGTGGAATGTCTCCTTGACAAGTCGATCTGTGCGCGGCTCGATGTCGGTTCTCTGATTGTTCTATTCTGGCGTGCCAAATAACCGCAATTATACGGTATATAATGTAAGCATAGCTGACCTAATGAGCGTTTTATGAATGACCTCTTGACCAATGCGCCCCTAATTGTTCAAAATCGCGTGTCTGCCCTTAATGGGCCGCACAACTCAATTTGATTCTGGCAATTGGTGCCAGATCCCCGAAAAATCGGGACCACAGGAAGAGGTAATAATGAAAAAATCCGTACTACTTAGCACGATCGCTGCTGTTGGCGTAATGGCCGGCGCTGCATCGGCTGCCACCCTTGACGACGTAAAAGCAAACGGCGTGCTGAAATGCGGCGTTTCAACTGGTCTTGTGGGCTTTGCTGCTCCAGACGCAAACGGTTACTGGGAAGGCTTTGATGTTGGCATCTGCCGCGCTGTTGCCGCTGCTGTATTGGGCGACGCTGACGCCGTTCAGTTTGTTCCGCTGTCTTCAAAGGTGCGCTTCACCGCGTTGTCTTCCGGCGAGATCGACATGCTGGCCCGTAACACCACATGGACCTTCAGCCGCGACGTTGACCTTGGTTTCACCTTTGTGGGTGTAAACTACTATGACGGCCAAGGCTTCATGGTGCGTAAAGATCTGGGTGTAGCTTCTGCTACCGAACTGGACGGCGCAACGATCTGTATCACAACTGGTACAACAACCGAGCTGAACCTCGCTGACTATTTCCGTGTAAACGGCATGTCATATGAGCCAGTGCCAATCGA
>JAJRRX010000146.1 GCA_024279075.1 Alphaproteobacteria bacterium
CCGTGGGGTATTGGCAGCGCCAAGCTGATGGCGGCAAAAGGCGCGCTGGCACTGGCGACCACCTCGGCGGGCCATGCTTTTTCCCTTGGCAAGCCCGATATGGGCCACGTGACCCGCGACGAGGCCTTGCTGCACGCTGCCGAAATTGTTGCCGCCACGCTGCTACCGGTGAACGGCGACCTTGAAAACGGCTATGGCGACGCGCCTGAAATGGTGGCCGAAACCATCTATCTGGCAGGTGACGCGGGCCTTTCCGGCGCTTCGATTGAAGACACAACAATGCGCACGGATGAGCTTTCCTACCCTTTTGAGCTGGCCGTTGAGCGCGTGGCCGCAGGGGTAAAGGCCGCGCGTGATCTAGGCCGCCCCTTCATGTTTACCGCCCGCGCTGATGGCGTGATGATCGGAGCGTATGATATGGATGAGGCCATAAGGCGGGCAGAGGCCTTTGCCGCTGTCGGCGCCGATGTGATTTACGTGCCGATCCCGCAAAACATGGATGATATTGCGCGGCTCTGCGCAGCAGTTGAGGTGCCGGTGAACGGCCTCGCAGCGGGGCCATATTTGCAGCATTCAGTGGCTGATTTTGCCGCCGCAGGCGTGCGCCGCATTAGCCTTGGCTCTGCCATCGCCCGCGCCACCCACCGCGTGATGGATGATGCGCTAACAGCCATGCTGGGCGAGGGCAGCTTTGCCCCGCTGCAACACTCGATCAGCGGAGACAAAATAGATGAAATGCTAACGTAGCAAAGGGAGATACTATGTTTCGACTTGGCGTATTACTGAGCTTGCTGGCCAAGCCAGCCCTTGCTTGCAAGCTGGCGTTGCTTTTGTCGATGGATGTATCCACCTCAATTGACGCGGGTGAATATGCTTACCAGCGTGATGGCCTAGCGGATGCGTTGCTTGATACCGAAATCATGAGCGTGCTCACGCGTGATCGTGTAGCGCTGATGGTGGTGCAATGGTCGGGCGTGAATGATCAAGTGGCGGCAATTCCTTGGCGCAGGATGCACTCACAAGGTGATGTGCAGGCATTTTCCAACTGGGTGCGCACTATGCGGCGTGAATTTGTGAACTCAAAAACCGCCGTTGGTAGCGCGATCTCTTTTTCTATTGAGCAGTTTGAAGAGGTGCCTGATTGCGACCGTAAAGTGATTGATGTGTCAGGCGACGGGTCCAGCAATTCGGGGGCTGAAACCTCTAGCCAAAGCCGCCGTGCGGCGCAGAAAGGGATCGAGATAAACGGCGTGGCGATTGATATTATGGGCAATGCGGTTTCTGAGTATTACCGCCGCTACGTGACCACTCCAGATGGGTTCGTGCTCACTTCTACTGGCTTTTCGGACTACCCCCGCACCATCCGCGCCAAGCTTTTGCGTGAGCTGGTTCGGCCCGGGTCTTAAATACGGCGTTAAACCATAGGCATGTATTGATACGTGTTGTCAAAGCATCGTAATTGGCTAGCGCGTGGGCTTCACCATTGTTGTGATGGTTTCATCATCCTGTGCCGCTTGGGGCAGCCCATCACAAATATCCACATACGCTGCCTTATCGGCTACAAAAATATGGCCGATGGCGTTGATGTCGGCATTATCCAACGTGCCCGCCATGATCGAGATATTCTCTCCCGGCCCGTCCCAAAACAGGTTGCCACCGCAGGTCGGGCAAAAGCCACGCCGCGCTGTTTTGCTTGAGGCATACCAACGCAGCTTGCCCTTGATTTTAACTTTGTTTCGCGGGGCAGAGCTGGCCGCCACATGGTGGCCCGAAGTTTTACGGCATTGCTCACAATGGCAATACACCACGGGGCGTAGCGGGCCTATCACCTCGTATTTTACGCCGCCACACAGGCAGCTTCCGGTGTTAACCATCGGTTTTGCCTTTGCGCCAAAACCACAAGATGGCGAGCAGTGAAATTGCGATTGCGGCGAACTTTAGGCCTGTCAGCAGGCTGGCCATTTCCACCAACCCTTGGTCAGGCGCATTTGTCAGCAATATCTGCGCCACAGCGGCGTTTTCATAATAATCAAACAGCGCGCCGGTGATTGGAAACAGGTAAAGCACCGGCAGCTTTGGCGCGAGGCGAAACAGCGTGATCATCAGGCTTATCGCCAAAAGCGCGGGGAAAAACGTGTCGAGCATCTGCTGAACTTCGAGGTAAAACAATCGGCCTTCTGGGGTGATGGTCGTCACGTATTGTGTCGCCTCTTCAACCGTATAGCCCATAATTCGAACATCAAAAGGCCACAGCCCGCCAGCGGCATTTATAAGGACAGGGCCAGAATAAACCAGCATCGCCGCGTAATTCAGCGCGGTAAGGCCGAGGATCAGCAGGTGGCCACGGGCAAGGGTCATGCGTTTTCCCTCCGAAAGCTGGCCCCAAGGCGCTCCATGAGGGGGATGAAATCGGGGAAGCTGGTTTCAATCGGGCCGGCATCGTCGATTTTGACGGGGTTTTCAGCCGCCATGCCAAGGCACATAAAACTCATGGCGATGCGGTGGTCGAGATGGGTTTCGCAGGTGCCGCCGCCTGCCACTTTGCGCGCGCCGTGCACAATTAGGAAATCCTCGCCTTCTTCGATCTTCACCCCGTTGGCTTCCAGCCCGCGGGCCATGGCGTCTATTCGGTCACATTCTTTCACCCGCATTTCTTTGATGCCGCGCATGATCGTCGGCCCTTCGGCGGTGGCGGCGAGGGCGGCTAGAATGGGGTATTCGTCGATCATGCTTGGCGCGCGGGCGGGTGGCACCTCTACGCCCTTAAGGGGGCCAAAACGCACGCGCAGGTCGGCGACCGGCTCGCCGCCCTCAAGCCGTTCGTTTTCAAACCTGATGTCCGCGCCCATCTCGATGAGCGTGGTGAAAAGCCCGTTGCGGGTGGGGTTTTGGCCAATGCCGGGCACGAGAACCTCGGAGCCTTCCACCAGCAAGGCCGCGACCACGGGGAAGGCGGCAGAGGACGGGTCGCGCGGCACGGCGATGGTTTGGCCCGTCAGCTCCGGCTGGCCTTTGAGGGTGATAACGCGGCCCTCGTCCGTGATTTCTGTGGTAATTTCCGCCCCGAACCCCGCCAACATGCGCTCGGTATGGTCGCGGGTGGCTTCCTGCTCAATGACCACAGTTTTACCGGGGGCATTCAGCCCTGCCAGCAGCACGGCAGATTTGACCTGCGCCGAGGGCATCGGCGTGGCATAGCGCACAGGCAGCGGGGATTTGGCCCCGACCAGCGTGAGCGGCAGACGGCCACCTTCACGGCCCACACTTTCGGCCCCGAAAAGCTTCAGCGGGTCGGTGATGCGGCCCATCGGGCGGGCGCGCAGGCTCGCGTCTCCGGTGAAGGTTGCGGTGATCGGGCTGGTGGCCATGGCCCCCATAATAAGGCGCACGCCGGTGCCGGCATTGCCGCAATCAATCACGCCTGAAGGCTCGGCAAAGCCGCCAACGCCCACCCCGTTAACCACCCATTCGCCGCCCCCCAAGCGCTCGACCTGAGCGCCAAAGGCCTGCATGGCTTTGCCTGTGTCGAGCACGTCTTGGCCCTCCAGCAGGCCGGAAATGCGGGTTTCGCCAACGGACAGGGCGCCAAGAATGAGGGATCGGTGGGAGATGGATTTGTCGCCGGGCACCAAAGCGTCGCCTTTGAGCGGCGCGGATTTACGGGAGGACATAGGGCGGGCGGGGCCGTGGCTGGACATGTGCATTCCTTTGGTGGGTTTGGTTCGGGTATAGCGAATGGGCGAATGGGGGTCTACTTGGAAATATGCGATAGCGGAAAAGCGGTATTTTGGTGATGACTTCGGTTGCTTGGGCTCGTCCTTCATCGCGGTTAGCACTTTGAAGATTTGAGTGAGTGATGCTATGAAAATGCTACCTATGGCGGTGCCGCAACTACTAACCTAGGTTAGTAGTTTTCGTTGATTGGCAAACATTGTTTATTATCATAATGTTACATGAGTTCTCCAGAAATATGTCGTGCTGCACAGCTATAAAGACGGCCCCACGACACGGCGCTTTGGCACATTGCGCCAGCCACGCCGTAGCATTATAGGCTAGAGGAAACGAAAATTACGGAGAGCACCATGCCAAATAGCCAGCTAGAGACCGCCATTGAAGCCGCTTGGGAGGCCCGCGATAGCATTAGCCCTGCCACCAAAGGCGAGGTGCGTGAGGCGATAGAGGATACATTGACCGCGCTGGATAGCGGCAAGCTTCGGGTGGCGGAGCCACGGGGCAATGGCGAGTGGTTTGTGAACCAGTGGGCCAAAAAGGCGGTTTTGCTGTCGTTTAGGCTGAACGATATGGAGATGATCGAGGGCAGCAATGGCGGCTCTAGCTGGTGGGATAAGGTGCCGAGCAAATGGCAGGGCTGGGGCGAGAACCAGTGGCGGGCAGCGGGCTTTCGCGCCGTACCGGGGTCCATCGTGCGGCGCTCGGCTTATATTGCGCCCGGCGTGGTGCTGATGCCGAGCTTCGTGAACATTGGCGCTTATGTGGGCGAAGGCTCGATGGTGGATGGCTGGGCCACGGTGGGTAGCTGCGCGCAGATCGGCAAGCATGTGCACCTGTCTGGCGGCGTGGGCATTGGCGGCGTGTTGGAGCCGATGCAGGCAGGGCCAACGATTATCGAGGATAACTGCTTCATCGGCGCGCGCTCCGAGGTGGTGGAAGGCTGCATCGTGCGCGAAGGCTCGGTGCTGGGCATGGGGGTTTTCATCGGGAAATCCACCAAGATTGTGGACCGCGAAACCGGCGAAGTGATGTATGGTGAGGTGCCGCCTTATTCGGTGGTGGTGGCGGGGTCTATGCCGAGCAAGAACGGTGTGAACCTTTACGCGGCGATCATTGTAAAGCGGGTGGATGAGCGGACGCGGAGCAAGACATCTATCAATGATTTGCTAAGGGACTGATGGGAAGCAAAACGCAATATTTTCGGGGGCGCTGGAGCTTTCGGCTTATGCAAGCGCTTTCGGATTTGAAAGCGGCGGCACGGGATGGCTTGCTGCCCACGCTAGAGGCGGTGCAAGGCGGCGTTTCGGATAGTTTTTATGCCTTTATGGAGGCCCCGAATACGCCGCTAACTGATGGCGCGCCGCTCCGCGAGGCAGCTGGAACGCTGGTGACCTCGCCCGATACCAGCGCGGTTTTGCGCGGGCAGGCGGCGGCTTTGCTAATTGCCGATAGCTTGATCGAGGCGCGGCCCGAGGATATGCTGACATTTCTTTGGGAGATGTATCGGGAAGAACTGGAAGGCCTCCCAGCCCCGTTGCGGGCGGCCCTGATGAACGGGTTCAAGCAGCTTCATCAGCTCAACCTTGCAAAGATTGACCCTGTTGTGAACCCGCGATATTGCCTGTCACAAACGCCGGAAGCTGTATGTGCCCCTCTTTGCGCAATGGCCAAAGCGGTGGATGAAGAAGCTTTGCGAGATGTGAGCTACGGTGACTACGAAAAGGATGTGAAAAAGCATTTCACGGCGCTGAAAAAGGTCATCCAAAAGCAAAACTGTGTTTTTGCGGATGATCAAACATGGCATCCCCATGAGGTGGTGAGCCTTGCGGCTTATTCACCAGAATATCCCGAGGCGCAATGGTGCTTAGCAATCTTACTGGTGGATACGATAATGGGGGCAGCCGTAGAACAAAGTTTTGACTATAGATGGGAATCCCATGCCCGAAATTACGTGCGTTTTCCTTTGAGCGCAAAGCGCCACATCACGGCGGGCTTTCGCCATATTTGTGAGCAATATGAGTGCTGGGAGCCTTATGCCACATGGTCTGATCGGCAATTTGCCCGCGATGGGCTGGTCATTCCACCGCTGAACGCTTAGCTATTTGCTTACCGATTTGAGGAGCCAAAGATGACTGACGAAAAAGTAAACGTTTATACGCTGACTGTGGAAATAGGCCGGAAGGAAGGCGATGGGCTGCCAGAGAATGCAACGGGGGCGGCGATGATGTGCTTTTGCCCCGCCAAGGATGAGGCCGAGGCGGTGCGCGAAACCGTGGCGATTTTGAAGCAGGGCGGGCTGGCACCGCTGGATGTGTCTAGCTACGGCACGCTGGAGGAGCGGATTGCCGATGGGCACGATATTAACCACGAAGAGCGCGGGATGATGCAGCGGGCGATTGATGAAAACTCGGTTGTGGTGGCGATGACCTCGCCGTTTTTCGATGTCGGTTGATGCGGTCAAGCTGACCGCTGACTTGGTGCGCTGTGCTTCGGTGACGCCGGTTGAGGGCGGCGCGCTCGTGCTGCTGGATAAGCTTTTGACCGAAGCAGGGTTTGAGACCACACGGGTGGACCGTGGCGAGGTTTGCAACCTGTTTGCCCGCTGGGGCAGCGGCAATAATGGCCGCACCTTCGGCTTTAACGGCCATACCGATGTCGTGCCGATTGGCAATATCGACGACTGGACGCAGGACCCGTTTAGGGCCGAGATTGTCGATGGTTTTATGTATGGCCGTGGCACGACCGACATGAAATCCGGCGTCGCGGCCTTTGCGGCGGCGGCGATTGATTTTGTGCGAAACACCCCGCCGGATGGGTCGATTGTGCTGGCAATAACGGGTGATGAGGAGGGGGACGCGGTGGATGGCACCGTAGCCTTGCTGGACTGGATGGAGGCCAACGGCGAGCGGATGGACCACTGCCTCGTTGGCGAGCCGACTTCTCCCAACACCATGGGCGAGATGATGAAAATCGGGCGGCGCGGCTCGATGACGGGGTTTATCACCGCGCGGGGGGTGCAGGGGCATTCGGCCTATCCGCACCGTGCGAAGAACCCTGTGCATGCGATGGGCCAGCTTGTGGCGGCTTTGGCGCGCGCCGAGCTGGATGCGGGCACCGAACATTTTGACCCGTCTACGCTGGCGGTGACGACCTTTGACACTGGCAATCCGGCAACCAATGTGATTCCGGCGAGCTGCAAGATGACGGCGAATATCCGGTTTAATGATAGCCATTCAGGGGCAAGCCTAACGGACTGGCTGGAAGCGCAGGCGGCTGAGACTGAAGCGGCGACGGGGGTTACGTTTAGCCTTAAGGTGAAGATCTCGGGTGAGAGCTTTTTTACCCCGCCGGGGGAGCTTTCAAGCCTTGTGGCTAAGGCCGTAGAGGCCCAAACAGGCGTGGTGCCAGAGATGTCGACTTCGGGCGGCACCTCTGATGCGCGCTTTGTGAAAAGCCATTGCCCTGTGGTCGAATTTGGCCTTGTTGGCAAAACCATGCACCAAGTGGATGAGCGCGTAGAAGTGACGCAAATTGGCCAGCTTAAGGCGATATACACGCAGATTTTGCGCGACTATTTCGCATGAGCCGCTGGATCGCCAAAACCTGCGATCTGGAAACTTGCCTGTTGCTACGGCGCGTTGTGTTTATTGAGGAACAGAACGTGCCGGAAGCGGAGGAGCTGGATGAATACGATACCACCGCCATTCACCTGCTGGGCTTTGAGGGCGACACGCCTGCTGGCACGGCGCGGATTGTGCGGCACGAGGCCGTGGGCAAAATTGGGCGGGTCTGCGTGTTGAAACCGTATCGCGGCAGGGGTTTGGGCGCGGACCTGATCAAGGCTGCACTGGCGGAGCTGCGGGAAACGCCGCAAATCACCACGGCGCGGTTGGGTGCGCAAACCCACGCGCTAGGGTTTTACGAGGCTCTGGGCTTCACCGCTTTTGGCCCCGAATACATGGATGCCGGCATCCCGCATTTGGATATGGAGCGCGCGCTGTGAGGCCGCGCCTTGTTATCATGCTCAAAGAGCCGGTGGCAGGGCGGGTAAAAACGCGGCTCGGGCGGGAAATTGGCATGACGGCGTCCGCGTGGTGGTTTCGGCATCAAAGTGTGGCGCTGATCCGCCGCCTGCAATCGCCACGCTGGCAAACATGGCTGGCGGTGGCGCCCGATACCGCATTGCACAGCCGTTGCTGGCCCGCGCATCTGCCACGCATGGCGCAAGGGCAGGGCGACCTTGGGGTGCGGATGGCGCGGATTTTGCGCAGTAGCAAAGGGCCTGTGGTGCTGATCGGGGGGGATATTCCGGGGGTGCGGCAAGGCCATATTGCCGAGGCTTTTGCTCTGCTTGGGCGGCAAGATCTGGTGTTTGGCCCCGCCACGGATGGTGGCTTTTGGTTGGTGGGCAAGCGCGGGCGGGTGCCGCACGGGCTGTTTGAGAATGTGCGTTGGTCTTGCGCGGAAACGCTGAAAGAGGCACAGGCCAGTGCGGGGGCGGCCCGCATTGGTTATGCGGCGACCCTAAGCGATGTGGACACGGAAAAAGACCTCTAACGCACTGTTTTGAGCGTTAAGAAAAAGGCCTATTTCCAAGAGGTTGTGTCAAATAAAATTAAGGTTTGGGAGCTTTACTGCACGCCATTGGCTTGCTGCAATGCGCGAATATAGGCGATGATCACGGTTAGCTTTTGTGGCGTTATCCCCTCAACCGGCGGCATGTTGCCAAACTGCCAATGGTGCGCTTGCACGCCGTTCATGGCGGCAGAGGCAAAGGCGCCATCGCCGTGGTGACCAGGGCGATAAAGGCTGTGAATCAGCGTTGGCCCTTGATTGGTGCCTGCCAGTTTTAGCCCGTGGCATGCGGCGCAATTTTCGTTAAACGCGGCCTCGCCTTGCTGAGCCAAGCCTGTAAGCGCTGGCACCACTATACTATCGGCCACCAACCCTGCTTGGGTATCGCTGCCACTATGTGCGGCAGATGTGATGGGCACAGGGCCGGTATTTGGGTCTGGCCGGCTAAACCACACAAACCCACCAACAAGCACGAGTGCTACGGCCACTGTTCCGATTAAAAATTTGTTAGCCATGTGTCTCTCCTGCACTGCTCAAATCATTGCGGTTGGGATAGAGCTTCCCCTAGGGGTAAGGTCAAGTATTTATTGGGCTTATCGGCGTAAACCTGCGTGATTGAAAAAGGGCGGGCACTGGGCTAAGTTGACGCATACGATTTCAACATCGTATTTTAATAGGTCTGGATATTTAAAGGATGCTAATATGGCAAAATTAACAGATGAATTGATGCAAGAAACCCTAACTACGCATTTGCAAGAGGGGGAATCACTGGCACATTGGGCTTTCGGGATAAAACAGCCCAGCATTTTATTGATGGTGCCACTATTTGCGCTCGCCATCTTGCCCGGGGTGATTGCAACGCAAATGCTAACCAAAAATTACCTGATTGGTCTGACAGATAAGCGCCTGATTGTGCTACAAGTTAAAAGCATTGCCAATGTCGAGCTTAAAGCCCTGACAGAATATCCGCGCGAGCGCTTTAAGGCCACGCCGGGCAGCTTTAAAGCAGGAAAGTTGTTTACGCATATTTCTATTGAGGATGCCGAAAACCCCTTCAAAGCCAAGTTCCATCGGATGTTCTCCAAGGGCAACCGTGAGCATGCGGTGGCGATTGGCGAGGCGATTTCAGGCCAATGAACGCCTGCCCATTTTGCGACGACCCAAAGGGCGGCGTGCCCTGTGCTGCCTGCGGGCGGGCACCAAGCCTAAGCCGCCGGCCGTGTTCTGCCTGCAAGCAAATGACCCCGCTAAATGAGGGGGCTTGCAGCCATTGCGGGCAGGCTATGCGCAGCGAATTGCGCTGGAAGATTCCGGTGATCATATTGATGTTTGTGGTGGCCATTGGTGTTTCAGTGGCGGTGCAACTGCTTTAGCCCGCGTTGCGCTGGCGGTAGCGCATACTGGCGATCAGGGAAAGCAGGATGAACCCTGCGCCCAAGGTGCCCGTAATGTATTCTGGCACCGGCACCAGCACTTGCGCAAACATGATGAAAGATAGAATCAGAATCGAGTAAAACGCACCATGCTCAAGGTAGCGAAACTCGGCCAAGGTTTCGCGCTCGACCAGCATGATGGTCATCGAGCGCACATAAAGCGCGCCGATGCCAAGGCCGATGGCGATGAGAAACAGATTTTGCGTCAGGGCAAACGCGCCGATGACACCATCAAAGCTGAAACTGGCATCGAGCACTTCAAGGTAGAGAAATGCGCCAAGCCCGCCTTTTGCCACCGCGCCACTGGCCGCTTTACTATCAAGCATGTTGCCGAGGTGCTCCACCGCGACATAAGTCGCCAAGCCTAGCCCTGCGGCTTTTAAGAAACGAATGGCCTCATGACCGCCAATGGTAAAGGCAAAAATGCTAACGATGATGATAACCGCGCCGATTTGTAAGCCGCGCACATTTGCGCAGATGCAAAAGCACTTTTCAAGCGGCGAAATCCAGTGAATATCTTTGTCTTCATCCATAAAATAGCTCAGGGCCACCATCATCAAAAACGTGCCGCCAAAGGCGACAATCGGCAGGTGGGCTTGATGGATGAGCGCGGAATACAGGGCCGGGTCTGTGACCGCAATTTTCACCGCCGCAAATGGGCTAACATGGGCAGCGATGGACACCACCATCAGGGGAAAGATGATCCGCATGCCAAAAACCGCGATCAGGATGCCCCATGTGAGAAAGCGTTTTTGCCAGATCGGGGTCATGGATTTGAGCTTGTTGGCGTTGACGATTGCGTTATCAAATGACAGTGAAATTTCGAGGATCGCCAAAACGCCAGCGATGAGGAAGAACTGCACCCCGCCCGCTAGGCTACCCAACATTTGCCAGCCGATGAAAAAGGCCAACAGCAGCCCTAATCCGGTGAAGATGAGCGGCCAGCGTATATATCGAAATCCGGAGCTGTGCAAAATGGGGGCCCTGTTAAATGTCCATCAGAGATATATAGGGCGGGATTGGCAAAGAAAAACCCATCGGAGAGAAAAAACCTACATGCAGCGCGTCGAAGGTGGTTTGCTTGGCGAGGTTGCGCCCGCGCCGCGCTGAAGCATTGGCGCCTGTGGATGGGTTTTTTGAGTATTTAGGAAAAGTAGAAGCAGGGTTAGCCAGGGCGCCATGTTACGATGATGTTGGCGGATTTCCAAAGCGGCCCGGCGTCGGTGAATGCGCCTGTTTCCAGGCCGCCACAGGTTTGGTAAAAATTCCGGGCGCTGGTGTTTTCTTGCACGACAGCCAGTGTGGCTTTGGTAAAACCAAGTGTTGCTATTTGGTTCAGCGCGGCTTGCAGGAGGGATTGTCCGACTCCTTGTTGTCGTTTAGTTGCCACCACATAAAGGTGCTTGATTTCGGCTTGGTCACCCAGCGCCGGTTGGCTGGCGGGGCCAAAGCAAACCAGCCCTGCCAGCGCGTTGTTGTGCTCGACTACCAGCACGTGCTGGGTAGGGTCGGTCAGGGTGCGCTGCCAAGTTGGTAAGCGGCGCTCAGCGTTGAGTGCTTTGGTGGCGGCGGCAGGTGCAAAGGCGGCGTGGGCGTCTCGCCACGCCTCCACATGTAGGCGCGCCAAGGCTTCGGCTTCACCCCGCCGCGCGGCGCGCAGGGTCACTTCCCCAAGCACCAGCGCATCACGGCTTTTTGGGCGTGCAGGCGGTTTTCGGCCTCGTCCCAGATCACCGATTGCGGGCCATCCATAACGCTGCTGGTCACTTCCTCGCCGCGATGAGCAGGCAGGCAGTGCATGAACAGGGCGTCGGGTTTGGCGTGGGTCATCAGGGCGTCATCCACTTGGTAGGCGCGTAGCTGGTTATGGCGGCGCTCTTTGGTGGTTTGGCTATCATGCATTGAAACCCAAGTATCTGTGACCACAAGGTCCGCGCCCTCTACCGCCTTTTGCGGGCTGGTTTCCAAGTTTACATTCACGCCCTTTTCGCGCGCCCATGCCACAAAGCCCGCTTCGGGTTGCAGGGTTTCGGGGGCGGAAATGGTGATATCAAAGCCAAACTGCCCAGCGGCATGGATGAGGCTGGCAACCACGTTATTGCCATCCCCTAGCCACACCACCTTTTTGCCCTTGATCGAGCCGTGGTGCTCCTCATAGGTCAGCACATCGGCCATAATCTGGCAGGGATGCGTGCGGTTGGTGAGGCCGTTGATCACTGGCACGCTGGCATGCTCGGCCATTTCCAAGAGGGTGCTTTCCTCGAAAGTGCGGATCATAATCATGTCCACATAGCGGCTGAGCACGCGGGCGGTGTCGGCGATGGTTTCGCCGTGGCCGAGCTGCATATCAGAGCCAGAAAGCACCATGGTTTGCCCGCCCAACTGGCGCACGCCCACATCAAAGCTAACGCGGGTGCGGGTAGAGGGCTTTTCAAAGATCAGCGCGACCATATGGTTGGCCAGTGGTTGCTCGACATCCGGTGTGCCTTTGGGCAGGCCTTTGCGGGCGGTTTTGATGCGTTTGGCTTCAGAGATCATCTGCCGCAAATCAGACGGGTCGGTTTTGTGGATGTCTAGAAAGTGGTTCATGCCTGCAATCCTTTATTATTGACGCAATCCAGTTTGCGCTCTAGCGCGGCGGCGGCGCGGTCCAGCCGCCAGACGGCTTCGTCTAGGTCTTCGGTGGACATATTGAGCGGCGGGAGCAGGCGGACGACATTGTCGGACGCTGGCACGGTGATGACGTGCTCTTCATAGCCCGCATTGACCACATCCATTACCGGAACCTTGCAGCCCAGCGCCAGCATAAGGCCCTCGCCACGCACGAAGGTGAAGATGTCTGGATGCTCGGCGACCAGCCCTTCCAGCCCTTGGCGCAAGTGGCCAGCAAGGCGGGAGACATCTATCAGGAAGCCCTCAGACGTGATCTCGTCCATCACCGCACAGCCCACGGCGCAGGCCAGCGGGTTGCCGCCATAAGTGGAGCCGTGGGTGCCCGCCACCATGCCGGAGGCGGCCTCCTCAGTGGCCACACAAGCGCCGAGTGGAAAGCCTCCGCCGATGCCTTTGGCGATGGTCATTATATCGGGTGTAACCCCCGCCCATTCATGGGCAAAAAGCTTGCCGGTGCGGCCCATGCCACACTGGATTTCATCCATCATCAGGAGCAGG
>JAJRRX010000147.1 GCA_024279075.1 Alphaproteobacteria bacterium
AAACCCCCGTCGGAAAAGGCACGTTTTTTGCAGGCAAAAAACTGGCTGGCCGGCGGCAGTGGCCTCGCTTCGCTCGGCGCTCGTGCTTTAGATGGGCATTAGCGCCCAGAAATCGAGGTCGAGCAGCAGGTGTTTCGGGTGTTTTCCGTCAATCTTGTCAAGGCTATGCCCAGCATCGCCTGTATAGGCTTGCAGGCGCAAGCGGATGGCCCCAACGCCATTAACCTCGGCTTTGTCCAGCACTGTGGAGCGCGCGCGCAGGGTATCGCCGGCAAAGCAGGGGTTGGTGTGGCTGCCCGCGTTAATCGCTACAATCACTTGCGCATTGGCAAGGCCGTTAAAGCTCAGCGCGCGGGCCATTGAAATAACGTGGCCACCATAAATCAGCCGCTTGCCATCGGGGCGCTGGCTGGCGTCAAAATGCACTTTGGCGGTGTTTTGCCAAAGCCGCGTGGCGATCATATGCTCGGCTTCCTCAATCGTCACGCCGTCAACATGGTCGATCACTTCGCCAATCTCGTAATCCGCCAAACGGTGCGGCTCCCCTGCCAGCGTAAAATCATAGCTGCTGAAATCCAAGCCTTCGGGGATAGGCAGCTCTGCCGCCTCAAGCGCGGGTTTCAGCGTTGGAATCACCGTTTCCGGCGCGGGCGCATTTATATCCCGCTTTTTCACCATCACCCAGCGCACATAGCTGAGCACCGCCTCGGCGCGCTGGTTGGTGCTGGTAGAGCGCACCCAGACCACACCGTTTTTACCGTTGGAATTTTGCTTCAGCCCGATCACTTCAGAGCGGGTGGAAAGCGTATTCCCCGCATAAACCGGCTTTAAAAACCGGCACTCGGCATAGCCCAGATTGGCCACCGCATTCAGCGAAATATCCGGCACGGTTTTGCCAAACACAATGTGAAACGCTGCGAGGTCCTCGATCGGGCTTTCCTTAAGCCCACAGCCCCGCGCAAATTCATCAGAGGAATACAGCGCAAAGCGGGTGGGGTAGAGCGCGGTATAAAGCGCGCGCTCACCACCGGACACCGTGCGGGGCGTGGCGTGGTTAAACACCTGCCCGAGGCTGTAATCCTCGAAATAATAGCCGGTGTTAACCTTGCTTATCCCTGTGCTCATACCTGCCCCAGCTTCATTTCGGGCGTATAGTCTCCGTCATGCTCTTTCACCACCGCTTGGGCACAGCGCACCACGCCGCGGCCCGCATCATAGGTCATGGTCGGGTCGCCCTGAAGCGACCAGCCCTTGGCCAGCGCTTCGGTGACCTTGAGGCAAAAGGCCGAGGTGTCATCCTCGGTTAACAGTCTGTAAACCAGCATATTAGCCTCCAAAAGGGTTAGGGCCGAGCCAAATGTGCAGCCCGCCGATGGCGATAAACACCACAGCCGAAATCACCACCCACTTGATATCCCCCGAAACTGGCCCCGCCTCGGGCTTTTTCCACGGGCCTTCCTGCTTGTTGATCAGCACCATCGAGGCCATCGCCCACAGGGCCAGCCCGCCAAACAGCACAATCGAGGCCACATCGCCGTTCACCAACAAATGCGCCCCCGCCCATACA
>JAJRRX010000148.1 GCA_024279075.1 Alphaproteobacteria bacterium
GACTGCACGCGGTTGGCTTGCTGGAGTCTGACGCCTCGCTTTATGACCCAGAGTCCGCCTCGCTTATTCACCACGTGAACCAAGCCCTTTTGGCACATAAGATGTTCAAGAACGAAAAAGATTACATTGCGCGCGGCACTGATGTGATACTGATTGACGAATTTACGGGCCGGATGATGACAGGGCGGCGGCTTTCCAACGGCCTGCACCAAGCGATCGAGGCCAAAGAGGGCCTGCCGATCCAGCCCGAGAATATCACCCTCGCCAGCGTGACATTCCAAAACTACTTCCGGCTTTATGACAAGCTGGCGGGCATGACCGGCACGGCGCTGACAGAAGCGGATGAATTTGAAGAAATTTACAAGCTTGGCGTGGTGGAAGTGCCAACCAATAAGCCGATTATCCGAATAGACGAGCATGACCGCGTGTATCGCACTGCTGCTGAGAAATATCAGGCGGTGATTGAGGAAATCAAAGAGGCCCATGCCAAGCAGCAGCCAACGCTCGTGGGTACAACCTCGATTGAAAAATCCGAAATGCTGGCGCAAATGCTGAAGGCTGAAGGTGTGCCGCACGAAGTGTTGAACGCGCGTTTTCACGAGCAAGAGGCTTTTATCATTGCCAAAGCCGGCAAGCCCGGCGCGGTAACGATTGCGACCAATATGGCGGGCCGTGGCACCGATATTCAGCTTGGTGGCAATGCCGATATGGAAATTGCAGCGTTGATTGAGGCCGAGGGCGAAGGGGCTGATGAAGCCGCCATTCGCAGCCGAATTGAGGCGGAGACGGCCACAGCCAAGAAGGTAGCGATTGAGGCGGGCGGGCTTTATGTGCTGGCCACCGAGCGCCATGAAAGCCGCCGAATCGACAACCAGCTTCGGGGCCGCTCTGGCCGCCAAGGCGACCCTGGCCGCACGCACTTTTTCCTGAGCTTGGAAGACGACCTGATGCGGATATTCAACTCTGGTAACCTTGATAAAATGCTCGGCAAACTTGGCATGCAAGAGGGCGAGGCGATTGTGCATCCGTGGGTAAACAAAGCGCTGGAGCGCGCGCAGGGGAAGGTGGAAGCCCGCAACTTTGACATCCGCAAAAACGTGCTGAAATATGACGATGTGATGAACGAGCAGCGCAAACGGGTGTTTGAGCAGCGCCGTGAAATTATGGAATCAGACGACCTGAGCGAAGAAGTGCAGGATATGCGCCACGACGTGGTGGATGACCTGATCGCCGAGGCCATTCCGCCCAAAGCCTACCCTGACCAGTGGGATATGTCTGGCCTCTATGCGCAGGTGATCGAGAACTTTAACCTCGATTTGCCGATCATTGAATGGGGCAAGGAAGAGGGCGTGGATGATGAGACCATCGCCGAGCGCCTGTATGAAGAAACCGACAAAGCCATGGCCGCCAAGGTGGCGCAAGCGGGGCCGGATGTGTTCCGCCGGGTTGAAAAACAGGTGCTTTTGCAGACCATTGATAAAGCATGGCGCGAGCATTTGCTAACGCTTGAGCACCTCCGGCAAGTGGTGGCCTTTCGCGGTTATGCCCAGCGCGACCCGCTCAATGAGTATAAAACCGAGGCCTTTACCCTATTTGAGAACTTCCTCAACCGCTTAAGGGTGGATGTAACGCAGCAGCTCTCGCATATCCGCATTATGTCGGCCGAGGAGCAGGAGCAAATGCGGGCGCAAATGCTGGCCGCACAGCAGCAGCAAGCCGCCGCGCCTGCACTTTCGGGCAGTGTGCCGCCAAAAGCCGACCCCGAGGACGAAAGCACGTGGGGCAGCACCAGCCGTAACGCGCCCTGCCCTTGCGGCTCTGGCAAAAAGTATAAGCACTGCCACGGTAAAGCCTAGCAGAGGGCTAAAGCTGCGCGGTTTTTGGCTGATGTTTAAGGGCCTGCTTGCCGCACGGTCATATTAACGCCACAATATTTAGACAATATACCCCGACTCATAACAACGGGTTGGGGTATATTGCTGTGAGTTTAGTTTGGTTTAACTTCGACGTATAAGATGTTGTTAATTATAACTATTCGTGTTAGTAAATAATTCGA
>JAJRRX010000149.1 GCA_024279075.1 Alphaproteobacteria bacterium
AGCCCCCCTCAAAACAAGGTCTCCCTGAGGGCCGTGGAAGACCACCACGTCAATAGGCCGGAGATGTAAGTGCAGCAATGCATTCAGTTGACCGGTACTAATCGCCCGATAGGCTTGATTCGATCCAGTAGTGAATAGAACCTAGGTTCTGTGAACTCTGAAACGACAAGTTAAACACCTTGACACAAGCAGAGATATTTACAAAACACAATTAGCGCATTGCTTAACAGCAAAACGCTAGAGACAGCCTCGTGTATTATTAAAACCCTTTGAAGGTTTTTGGTTTGGTGGTCACAGCGCGAGGTAAACTCCCGATCCCATCCCGAACTCGACCGATAAGACCCGTTGCGCCGATGGTACTGCAGCTTAAGCTGTGGGAGAGTAGGTCACCGCCAATCCTAAAACCTTCAAAGTAAGTCCTCAAGTAGCAATGCGATAGGACATAAAAAGTTTAAGCTCTCTAAACCGATGCAAACGAAAATGGCCCCCGAAAGGGGGCTTTTTTTGTGACTAGATGATTGTTGTCATAAAACTGTTATCAGAATCGCCTATTCGGACGGAAACAAACTCCTGATGGAATAGGTTCATGAGATATACAAAACTGCTAAAACTTGGAATTGCCGGCCTCTTCATTGCCGCAATATTCGTTGTCCTTTCGCAAAGAGTAGAAAGCGGCGGCGGGGGTAGCCTTTTGGTTATTGCCGCTATGATTGGCGGCTATATGGCGCTGAATATTGGCGCAAATGACGTCGCCAATAACGTTGGCCCAGCCGTTGGCGCTGGCGCACTCACAATACTCGGAGCGATACTCATTGCTGGGGTTTTTGAAGCCGGAGGCGCACTAATTGCGGGTGGCGATGTTGTGAGCACAATAAAAAAAGGCATTATTGACCCTGCGTTAATACCCGATGCCAATGTGTTTATCTGGCTTATGATGGCCGCTTTGTTGGCCGCCGCCATTTGGCTAAATGTTGCAACTTATGTTGGTGCACCTGTTTCCACCACTCATTCAATTGTTGGCGGGGTGCTCGGCGCAGGTATAGCGGCGGCAGGTTGGGATATCGCAAACTGGGACACCATGGGGAAAATCGCGGCAAGTTGGGTGATATCCCCTCTGCTTGGCGGGCTTATCGCGGCAGGTTTCCTTTATCTTATCAAGCGTTTTATTGTTTTCAAATCTGACAAAATCGCGGCCGCCGAAAAATTGGTCCCAATTTTTGTTGCCCTTATGATGTGGGCCTTTTCTGTCTATCTCATTCTAAAAGGCCTAAAACACATTTGGAAAACCGACATTTATACGGCAGGTGCCGTAGGGCTTGCCATTGCAATTTTGGTTTACATTTTGGTCAAAATTATGGTTTCAAAGTCATCGGGCAAGTTAAAGAATGACCGTGAAAGCGTTGGCGAACTGTTTGTTATTCCCTTGATCATTTCAGCAGCCATGCTCAGCTTCGCTCATGGCGCAAATGATGTAGCTAATGCGATCGGCCCGCTCGCGGCGATCAATGACGCGTTTATTAGCAGCCAAGTTTCCACCAAAGCCGAAATTCCCATCTGGATTATGCTCATTGGTGCGCTCGGGATTTCTATTGGCCTCGCGCTTTTTGGCCCAAAACTTATTCGTACAGTGGGCACTGAAATAACTGAGCTGGATAAAATCCGAGCATTCTGTGTGGCTTTGGCGGCTTCGATTACCGTAATCATTGCCTCTCAGCTTGGCTTGCCCGTTAGCTCCACCCATATCGCGGTTGGTGGCGTGTTTGGTGTTGGGTTTCTGCGCGAATATCTCGAATCCAACCACGATCGCTTGATCGCTGAAATTCGAGATCACTACGTTGATGAGCCACCGGAAAAGGTTGAAGCGTTTTTGCTTAGGTTTGAAGGCGCTGATATTTCCGAACAGGGTGCCATTTTGGCAGAAATGAAAAGTGAAAGAGGGCTAAAGAAAGCGGATCAAAAACGACTACGCAAAGCTTACAAAAAGGAGCTTGTTAAACGGTCTATGGCAATTAAAATCGCGGCAGCCTGGGTGATTACAGTGCCAGCGGCGGGCGGTTTGGCGGCGCTGCTTTACTTCACAATTCGTGGGATGATGTTGCCAGCTTAAGCTTTGCGGGCATCCTCCCGATGCTCATGTGCCGCTTGCGTCCAAACCCCTTGATGCGGCTGACCTCAAATCCGGTTTCTGCCAGTGAGCGGCGCACATACCCAGCGGCGGTATAAGTCGCAAAGCTACCTTGAAGGGCGGTGTGGCGGGCCACTTCGGCCATCAGGTTTTCAGCCCACATCTCGGGGTTTTTGTTGGGGCTAAACCCGTCCAAAAACCATGCATCGGCTTTGCCTCTCCACGTTGGAAGCGTGGTGCGGGCGTCGCCGAAGACCAGCTCCAGCACAAGGCCGGGGAGGTTTAGCTTCTGGCAAGGCCATGCATCAATGAGTGGCACGGCAAGCATTGCCAATTCGGGCCACGCCGAAAGCGTTTTACGCAATTCATCCTGTGTTAGCGGGTAGGCCTCAAAGCCCGTATAGCGTAGCGGGCCGCTGGCACGGGCTTTTCGCCACGCCTGCCATGCGACCAACATGTTTAGCCCCGTGCCAAAGCCGAGCTCGGCAATCTGGAAACCTTTGGCAAAGCGCTGCGGCAGGCCATTGCCGGCCAAAAACACGTGCTCAGATTCTGCACGCCCACCAGAGGTTGAGAAATACGGGTCGTCAAACCGTGCGCTGCGCGGGCTGCCATCGGCTTGCCATATTAGGTTTACGGAATTAGGGTCCATCTCGCTTGCATGCCGAGAGACAAGGGAAAACGCAATGGCAAAAATCACTGTAATCGGGGCGGGGGTTTACGGCCTTTCTTGCGCTTTGGCTTTGCTGAAGGATGGTCACGCGGTAACGGTGCTTGAAAAGGGCCGTATTGGCCAAGGGGCGAGCGGCGGGCTTGTGGGCGCGCTCAGCCCGCATGTGCCGGAAGATTGGAACCCGCGCAAGCAGTTTCAGCTTAATGCTTTGCTCGGCGGCGCTGCGCATTGGGCCGAGGTTGAAGCGCTTTCGGGCCTGCCCAGTGGCTATGGCCGTGTGGGCCGGTATTTGCCGTTGGATGATGCTTATGAGGCGGAAAAGGCGCGGAGCCGTATCGGCGGGGCGGGCCGGTTTTGGCCAAGTGAGTTTAGCTGGCAAGTGATCCCTGAGGCCCACGGACTTGCGCCGGAAGCTTCGCCCTATGGAGTGGTTTATGAAAACCTGAGTGCGCGTATTAGTCCGCGCTTAGCGTGCACAGCGCTTGCCGCTGCGGTTACTAAATCTGGTGGCGAGATCGTGGAAAACCATGCAGCGGGTGGGCTTGAAGGCATGAGTGTGATCGCCGCTGGCATTGGCAGCGCGGCTTTGCTGGCCCCCTATTTGGGCGAGGGTCGCATTCGCGGCGTAAAAGGGCAGGCGGCGTTACTTAGCGGTGGCCTACAGGCTGGCAGCCCGATTGTGTTTGGCAACGGCGTTTATATCATCTCGCATTGGGATGGCAGGGTGGCCGTGGGGGCAACGAGCGAAAACAAATTCACCAGCGCCAGCGAAACCGATGACAAGCTTGATGCGGTTCTAGCCAAGGCCTTTTTGCTGGTGCCTGCGCTGAAATCAGCCACGGTTCTGGAGCGCCATGCAGGCCTGCGCCCGCGCGCGCCCAAGCCCGAGGCCATGCTGGGCCAGCTTGATGAGCATACATTTGTGGCCACTGGCGGCTTTAAAACCGGCCTTGGCAATGCCCATGCCATAGCGGCGGCGCTGGTGCAGATTGTGCGCGGCGAAGCACCGGATATACCTAAAGATATGTCACCGACCCATCATCTGACCAAGCGGGTTAAGCAGCCGATGCCGTGGCAGATACTCTCCTGAGGAAATACGCAAAAATATTGGCATTTCAATCAATTTCCCCTAAGTTGCATAAAAACACTGGGGCATTTCATGATCACTCGACTAAATACAATTATTTCCGCGCGCGCCTTTGGTAATTTCATCCTTGCGGTGATATTGGTAAATGCCGTGGTACTGGGCCTGCAAACCTCAAAAAGCCTGATGGCAAGCACCGGCCCATTGCTGGAGTTGATAGACAATATCTGCCTCGGGATTTTTACTATTGAAATAGCGCTTAAGCTTATCGTACATCGCCACCGTTTTTTCTTGAGCGGCTGGAACAACTTTGACTTTGTGATCGTTGGCATTTCGCTTATTCCGGGCGCTGGCGGGCTTTCGGTGCTGCGTGCTATGCGGATAATGCGGGTGCTGCGGGTTGTATCCGTGGCTCCAAGCCTGCGCCGTGTGGTGGAGGGTTTTATCTCTGCCTTGCCGGGGATGATCTCTGTGTTTGCGCTGATGGCTCTGATATTTTATATTGCGGGCGTTATGGCCACCAAACTGTTTGCGGAGACCTTCCCGCAGTGGTTTGGCACCCTTGGCGAGAGCCTGTATTCGTTGTTTCAGATCATGACATTGGAAAGCTGGTCGATGGGCATTGTGCGGCCGGTGATGGAGGTTCACCCCTATGCGTGGGCCTTTTTTGTGCCGTTTATCATGATCACAACCTTTGCGGTGGTGAACCTTGTGGTCGGCCTGATCGTAACCTCGATGGAGGGCGAGCACGAAGCTGAAGATAACTTGGCCACAGATACCTACCGTGATGATGTGATGGCAAAGCTCGATGCGCTTACGGCCAAGGTTGAGGCGCTTAGCCTAGAAAAATAACCATCGCGTAAGGGCCTTAGCCCTCATGCGATGCGTTAGCCACGCTTCAAGCGGCGGAATATTTCTGAGGCCCCATAGCCAGCCACCAAGGCCACCAACAGCGAAAGCAGGCCATATATCAGCGGGCTTTCATGGGCCAGATCATACAGCCAAACCTCTAGGCCAGCTTTGCGCACCGTAATTTCAACCGAGGTATCAGAAATGATATTTTTATCGCGGATAAGGTAAATACGGGCTGTATAATCGCCTTCCACCAAGTTTGCGGGCAGCAGGATATCAGCTTCAAACAAGGTTTCTTCTGTTAGGTTCACGATGCCCTCGCGCTGCGAATACAGCCCCTCAGCTTGGCGAATACGGGCAATGGCAGCGGCAAAGCTTTCAATATCCGCTTCTGCTTGCCCTTGCGGGCGCACGGCAAAATCCAGCCCAATAGCATAATCGCGGCGGTCGCCC
>JAJRRX010000150.1 GCA_024279075.1 Alphaproteobacteria bacterium
CGCGCCGCTACAGCCGAGCAAAGCGAGGCTGCGTTAGCGCTTTGGCAACGCCCGCCGATCAAAGGAAACCGACTTCACCAGCGCATACACGGTGTCACCAACCGCCAGCCCGAGCTCAGCCACCGAGGCTCGCGTAATCCGTGCCCTTAACCTTTGCCCACCGCCAATATCCAGCAGAAGCTCCGCAAAGGCTGTCTCAGTCTCTTGAACGATCTCAATAACCTGCCCTCGCAGCACATTGCGGATACTCAGCCCTTCAGGACGCCCCACAGCAATTGCCACGTCTCGCGCGCGGATGCGAAGGCGTAATTCCGCGCCGGTTTTGACCGCAGATGCAGGCATACTCAGCCCCTGCCCCGCGACCTCCATTTCGGTAAGCCGAAACTGCATATCTTGCCCTGTCACCACGGCCCGCACCACACTACCAGCTTCAAACTTGCCGCTCGCCTCAGTAATATCCAGCCGCGCCAGCGTGTCTGCCACGCCTCCCGCCGCCAGTACCTTTCCGTTTGCCAAGACCACCATCCTGTCAGCCAACCGTGTGACCTCCTCAACCGAGTGGGTTACGTAAATAACAGGCAAGCCAAAGGCCTCCGGCAGGCGGGCAATGTAGGGTATTAAGCGGGTTTTGCGGGCATGATCCAAGGCGGCCAAAGGCTCATCCATCAGCAGCAAGCGCGGGTTGGTGAGCAGAGTGCGGCCCATGGCGACACGCTGTTTTTCACCGCCAGACAGCATGGCCACGCGCCGCCCCAGCAATGGGCCTAGATCAAGTGTTTTCACCACCGCGTCAAACCTATTCGAGCCGCTGCGTCTGGCGGCAAAATGCAGGTTTCCCGCTACATCAAGATGCTCAAAAAGCCGCGCGTCTTGGAATACATAGCCGATGCCACGCTTGGCTGTGGGCACAAAGCGCGCGCCTTGCCAAGCTTCGCCTTCAAACGATACCCGCCCAGAAGCACCGCGTTCCAGCCCAGAAATTACCCGCAGCAATAGGGATTTCCCTGCGCCTGACGCCCCGAAAAGCGCCGTGATGCCGCCAAGCTCAAACTCATGCGCCACCTCCAGCCGGAAGCCATCGAGCACCAGTTTTATGTCGACCGAAAGCGCCATCAACCCACCCGCACCGGCGCGCGGCGGTTTAGGGTGTAAACCAGCAGCAGGGTGGTAAAGGAAAACACCAGCAGGATCGCCGATAGCGCATGGGCTTGGCTGTAATCCAGCACCTCCACCTGCTCATAAATCGCAATGGAAATCACCCGCGTTTGGCCGGGGATATTACCGCCGACCATCAGCACCACGCCGAACTCACCGATGGTGTGGGCAAAGCTTAGCACCACCCCTGTGAGCACACCGCGCCGCGCCATCGGCAGGGCCACGTTGAAAAACGCATCCAGCCGCCCTGCGCGCATGGTCGCCGCCGCCTCCATCGGGCCGCGCCCGACGGCCTCAAACGCCGTTTGCAGGGGCTGCACCATGAAGGGCAGCGAGTAGAGCGCCGAGGCCAGCACGAGGCCGGTGAAGGAGAAGGTGAGAGTGCTGCCCGTTGCGTCTCGCCACAGCCCGCCGAGGGTGGAATTGGGGCTGAACAGGATCAGGAAATAAAAGCCAAGCACGGTGGGGGGGAGGACGAGCGGCAGGGCGGTTATGGCCTCGATAAAGGGCCGTGCGCGTGCCTTGGTGGTGGCCAGCCACCATGCCAAAGGGATGCCGATGAGTAGCAGAAAAACGGTGGTGACGGCGGCAAGCTGCACCGAGAGCCAGAGGGGGGCGAGGTCTGGCCAGCTCATAGCGCGCCATATCCGGCGGCGCGGATTGCGGGCTGGGCCTCGGTGGCGAGATAGTCCATAAACGCCGCTGCCACCGCGTTTTGTGTAAGTAAAACAGCGTCTTGCAGGATGGGCACATAGAGGCCCTCTGGCACCTCCCACACACTCTCGGGCGCATAGGACCGCGCCACCAGCCCAAGCTCGGCATTGCCCGAGGCTACCAGCGCATAGGCCTGCCCGACATTTTGCCCCATCACAATGCGGGGGCTTAGGCGCTCCCACAGGCCCAGCCCCGTGAGCGCCTGTTTGGCGGCCAACCCGTAGGGGGCCAGCAAAGGGTTGGCGATGGCAAGATGGGCGAAATCTTCGCTTAGGTTGGCCTCTGTCGCCGTGCCTTCAGCCGCCACCAAAGCCAGAAGCCCGCGTGCATAAGTGACGCGCTTTCGGCTCAGCCCTGCGGCCTCCAGCAAGGCAGGCCGCGCTTGGTCGGCGGCCAAAAAAGCATCATACGGCGCGCCGTTGATCACCTGCCCGTAAAGCTGCCCCGTGGAGCCGCTGGAAAGGGTGACTTGGTATCCGGTTGCAACTGTGAACGCAGGCAAAAGCCCCTCTGCCACCTTGGCAAAATTCGCCGCCACTGCCACCAGCGCATGGCCACTTGCCCGCGCAGGCCACGGGGCGACGGCGGCGAGGCTGGCAATGATAAACTGGCGACGATCCATTCAGGGCAAC
>JAJRRX010000151.1 GCA_024279075.1 Alphaproteobacteria bacterium
GCGTGCTTTCTTCTCGCGAAACCGGGCCTTCATGCGCTCATCGGCTTCTTTTGAACCATCATGCCATGTGCCAAATAGCTTATCCAACGGCACCAAACCATCGCCGCCAAAATTCACCTCGAAATACTTGTGATGCAGATAATGAATATAGGCATGGCTATCGAGTGCCGTGTTTTCGGTCAGCTCCAGTTTCTCAAACCCCAAATGCCCGTTTACCGCCCCGAACCCCGCGGAATGCAGGGTGAAATAGGCGCAAACAGGGTTGGAGGGTATAAGCAGGTGCAGCCACGCCTCCGCCATATAAGGGAACCCCTCCCCCGGGTGCATACTGAGGGATGACCACGGGCTTGGGTTGACCGAATTATGGTGAACCGAATGGATATGCTTATAAAGCGGTGGCCAGTGAAGGGCGCGGTGCAGGACAAAAAAGTAAACCTCGTGCACGGCGGGCGCAATAAGAATGACAAAGCCGAGCCACAGCCAATGGGTTGTCCAAGGCAGCCACATGGCCCAGCTATTGGCATAGGCCCACAGCATCAGGATTTCGACCATCGTCCACAACGGCAGCGTAAAGAAAAACGAGCGCAGGAAGTTGTCTATGTTTTGGCTTTTGAACCAGAAAACGCTGGAGGGATGATCAGCGGGGAACTTGCCATTATATTTGAAGCGGTTTTCCTGCTTGCGCTTTACATAGTAAACCAGCTCGAACCCACCGAGGAATAGCAGCAAGGCAGCGGCGTTTAAGCCATAAAGATAGGCGTAGTTTGCTAAAGTCAGGGTCGCGAGGCTCTCCCAGCTCGGGAGCAAAACCAGCACCCATAAAAGGGCTGTGAACAGGTGAAAAGCGTTCCAAGGCCACAGGTATTCGGGCAGCCATTTCAGGATCGCCATCGGGCTAAAAGGCCGCTGCCAAATGGGGGCTGGTTCTGCCGGCTTATAGGGAGCCCAGTTTCCGCGCCTATCGTGCGCGCCAAACTCAAGATCATCCACGCTACACCGTGCCCCCGAGCGAGCCTTCCAGCGAGGCCAGCTCTTGGCCACCTGCCATCATGTCTTGCAATTCTTCGGCGGTCACATTGCCCTTGGTGGCTGTGCCCAGCGTTTTGCCACGGTTGAGCACCGTAAACCTGTCTCCCACCGCCATGGCGTGGCGCACATTATGGGTGATAAACACGACGCCGATGCCTTGGCTGCGCACACGGTCCACAGTGGCCAGCACGTTGGAGGTTTGGCGCACCCCAAGGGCCGAGGTCGGCTCGTCCAGTATCAGCACTTTAGCACCAAAATACACCGCGCGCGCAATGGCGACCGTTTGGCGCTCGCCGCCCGAAAGCGTGCCGACCGCTTGGTCTGGCCCGCGCAGGTTAATGCCCATTTTACGCATCTCTGCCATGGTGATCTCGTTGGCACGGTCAATGTCAAAGCGCTTGAACAGGCCCCGCCCTTTGGTTGGCTCGCGCCCCATCCAGAAATTGCGGGTTACAGACATAAGCGGGATCATCGCAAGGTCTTGATACACCGTGGCAATCCCCGCTTCCATTGAATCCCGCGGGGTATCAAACTTCAGCTCTTTGCCTTCAAAAAGAATGGTGCCTTTGGTGGGCTTATGCACGCCCGACATGGTTTTGATAAAGGTCGATTTTCCCGCGCCATTATCCCCCAACAGGTAATGGCACTCGCCCGCTGTTACGTCAAAGCTAACCCCCGCCAGTGCGATCACTGCACCAAAATGCTTTTCGATATTTTCCATATGAACAATAGGATCGGTCATGTCAGCGCTCCCCCGTTACCCGCTTGCGGATCATGTTGTTAAACAGCACCGCCAGCAGCAGCATGCCACCCAAGAACACCTGAAACCAGTCTTGGTCAAAATCGGTATAGGTCAGCCCGATGACCACCATGCCAAAGATGATAGAGCCGAAAAACGCCCCAATCGCCGAGCCATAGCCGCCCGTGAGCAGGCAGCCGCCAATCACCGCCGCGATGATGGCCTCGAATTCTTTCTGAAAGCCCCGCCGCGCATCGGTGGAGCCTGCATCCAGCACCTGAATAATGGCCAGCAAGGCCGCACAAGCGGCGGTGAGCATAAACAGCGAGATCTTCACTTTGCGCACCGGAACCCCCGAATTGGAGGCGGCGACAGGGTCCCCGCC
>JAJRRX010000152.1 GCA_024279075.1 Alphaproteobacteria bacterium
ACGGTATCCCAAAAGCTCAATTCGGGTTATATTTGAAGGAGTGTGAGTGGAGATTTAACAACAGTGACCCTTCAGATCAGTTATTACAGCTAAGACAATGGGTTAGACATCATCTAAGGTAGTTATCTGGGTCAGCCCCTTGGTTTATTGTTGCTGATGGTTGGCATGGTCAAATTTTTCCGTACCCGTAGCCGACCCAAAGTGGTAGGTGCCGCAAATGAAACCGCACCTGTCAAAGCGATGCCTTTTGCGCGGATGGAAACCACAACCACCCCAGAACCGGCAGTTGTGCAGCCGCGCAAATTTCCAGTTAAATCTGCAATGTTCGCCCTGTTCCTGTTGGTCGTTTTGATACGCCCCAATGCAGTTATGACGCTGTTACCATTGATGGTTGTGGTTGGCGTATTGGTCGTCACCTATGGGGGGCCGAAAAAAACCCGCGCGTTGGGGAACGCCCTGTTGCACCGGTTCGGGATCACGCAAGAAGGCAAGTGCGCACAATACATCCCCAAAGAAATGCCAATTTCCAGCCATGCTGATACTGTGCCAAAACCACAACGGAAATCGGTTTTACAACGGGGCAATAGTGCCAAAAGGCCGTCCCCTAAGTCCAAGAGCCAAACGGGTTTTTCCAATGGTCCAGTTCAGCGGATTGCCCGCGAGGGCTTACTCTCGTGGCTTCAGCCCAAACCTAAATCAAATGCCTTTGATCGCTTAAAACAAATGTAACGAAACTATGGTCATTTGACGCTTGGGTTATCGCTGTGTGGGGCCTCGCGACAACTGGCTGCGCGCGCCACTAGCGCGCGCTGCTTCCCTATCAGCCCCGCAACACCGCCGCGCCCGCAAACTGCGCTGTATCGCCGAGCATTTCCTCGATCCGGATCAGCTGGTTGTATTTCGCCAACCTGTCAGAGCGCGCCAGGGAACCGGTTTTGATCTGGCCGCAATTGGTGGCGACGGCGAGGTCGGCGATGGTGGCGTCCTCGGTCTCGCCGGAGCGATGCGACATCACCGAGGTGTAGCCCGCACGATGGGCCATTTCCACGGCTTCCAATGTTTCGGTCAGGGTGCCGATCTGGTTGACTTTCACTAGCAATGAATTTGCCGCCCCCATCTCAATGCCCTGTTTCAGGCGCACGGGGTTTGTTACAAACAGGTCATCGCCAACCAGTTGGCATTTGTCGCCGATCATATCGGTCAGCATTTTCCAGCCGTCCCAATCATCCTCGTGCATGCCGTCCTCAATCGAAATAATCGGGTATTTCGCGGCTAACCCTGCCAGATATTCCGCATTCTCGCCGGACGACAGAACTTTGCCTTCGCCCTTCATGTTGTACATGCCATTCGCGTAATACTCGGACGCGGCACAATCGAGCGCGAGGTAGACTTCTTCGCCCGGTTTATAGCCGGCCTTTTCAACCGAGCGCATGATAAAATCGAGCGCGTCTGTGGTGGAATTCAGGTTCGGTGCAAAGCCGCCCTCATCGCCAACGCCGGTGTTGTGGCCCGCTTCGGACAGTTCTTTTTTCAGGGTGTGGAAAATTTCCGACCCCATGCGCACGGCGTGGCGAATGGAGGTGGCGGCGACGGGCATCACCATGAATTCCTGAATGTCGATCGGGTTATCCGCATGTTCGCCGCCGTTGATGATGTTCATCATCGGCACCGGCAACATGCGCGCCGAGGTGCCGCCAACGTAGCGGTACAATGGCTGACCTTGGAAATTTGCGGCGGCCTTGGCGGCGGCAAGGGATACGCCCAGAATGGCGTTGGCCCCCAGACGGGATTTGTTTTCGGTGCCATCAAGGCGGCACATGGTGGCGTCCAGCTCGACTTGTTCGGTGGCATCCAAGCCCAGCAATGCCTCGGCGATTTCGTGGTTCACGCCCTCAATGGCCTTTAACACACCTTTGCCGCCGTAACGGCTGGCGTCGCCGTCGCGCAATTCTACTGCCTCATGGGCGCCGGTTGACGCGCCCGAGGGCACCGCCGCGCGGCCAAACGTGCCGTCTTCCAGCACCACGTCGACCTCTACCGTTGGGTTGCCCCGACTGTCGAGGATTTCACGGGCGGAGATTTCGATGATGGTGGACATAACTATTCCTTGGATTTTGTTTTTAGGGGAACGCCGTAGAGTTCCAAACGGTGGCCGCGCAGGGCATAGCCCAGCTTGGTCGCGATTTTTTCTTGGAGGGCTTCGATTTCGGGGTCGACAAATTCAATCACCTCGCCCGATTGCAGATCAATCAGATGGTCGTGATGTTCGCGCTCTGCATCTTCATAGCGCGCGCGCCCGTCGCGGAACTCATAGCGTTCCAGAATGCCCGATTCCTCGAACAATTTGACGGTGCGGTAAACGGTAGCAATGGAAATAGCGCTGTCGATTTTGGAGGCGCGGGCGTAGAGTTCCTCGACATCGGGATGGTCATCCGCATCCTGCAATACTTGCGCAATCACACGGCGCGGGCCGGTCATTCGCAGGCCCTTGGCCTCGCAGCGTTCAATGATGGTTGCAGTCGGCATGCCCCGTTTTCCCTTGCTTGCGCCCTTCTAGCGCCTGTGAGGATGAGTGCAACCCTGTTTGCGTTAACGGTTGGATTGGGTCATTTGACGGCGAATAGACTTGCGGCGCACCCGCTGGGTAAATTGCTTCTGTGCCAAACCCTACCAAAATGTGAAGCATGTCGATTGAGTTGAGCCAAAAAACGGGGGCTTTGATGATACACCTCAAAAGAGATATACTGTTCCATCGGAGTATGAAAACGCAAGTAACCATTATATCCCCAACCATCATTAAACTCGACTGGACGCACAGTTTCACTTCATTAGCGCAATTAGATTTGCACAAGTTCACAAGCGGTTGGATAACGCTCCAACACCCCCAGCAAGATCATCGCATCTTCATTGCCCGCCTTGGCCAGTTTTGACAGCAACGGCAGCGCCATTGCGTCGTTGTCTTGCAGCCATGCCTCAACGGCGGTTTGAAAGTCGGGGTCGCTGGTTTGCGCTTGGGTTGGGGTTGTCAGCGCCAATAGAACGTAGATTATTCTGAGCAGGTACATCGTAAAGACCTTATTAGTACTTCTCTGATAGGTAGCAACCATTGCGCCCAGATTCAACGCCCCTCAAACAACCCTGCCGCGCACTGGCTGATGGGTTTTCGGCTATGCGCCGCCAACCCCAGCGTGGTGGCTTGGCGTTTGATTTGGGCGGCAAAGCGCGGGCTTTGGGTAAAGGCTTCGGTGGGGATATAACGCTCGATAGGGGTGTGGATACGGGTGTAACCGTTGTAGCCGCCAATCACGCTGAACACGGCGCGGGCGCATAAGGTTGGCTCGTTGGGACAGCGTGTTTCGCAGAGTTGCGCGATGGGGGCCAATGCGGGGTCGGACAAGATGATCCCCCCTGCCCGCTGGTACAGTTGTTCGCGCAGGGCGGCGGGCAGTTTACCGGGGTATTTGTCGCCGAAATCGTCAAAGGCGTCTTCGGCATAGGTCGCGGCCTCGCCCCCTTGCAGGATCAGGCCGACGTTGCGTTGCCAGCGCAGTCCGCGGAAGGTGCCGTCCTTGTGCAGACGACGGGCAAACAGGAAACCTTGCAGGGTTTCATCATTCAGGGCTTGCAGGCCGATTTCCCAGTTGGCCTCGGCAAAGTCGCTGGTGGCGTCATTGGGCAGGGACTCCAGCATTTGCATCCGCAGGTGTTGCGGGAAGTTCTTGTGGTTCACGAAAGTCTCGATTGCCGTCAGATCACCGTCACCCGCCGTGGCCAGCAAGGGGTCAATCGCCAAGGCACTCGCCTTGTTGTTCAGCAGGTAGCGCACGGCGATGTTGCGTTTATCCGCGCGGGTGCTGTTCAGAATGGCGGACGCAAAGGTCGCCTGCTCCACGGTTTTGGACAGCCAAGATTGACCGGACAGGCCCCCTTCCGCCCGCAATAATGCCGTGCGTTGGGTTTTGGACAGGGATTGCAGATAGGGCGACAAGGCCCCCGCTTGGCGGCTAAGAACCCCGAGCAGGATCATCGCGTCCTCGTTGCCGGAGGTCGCGAGGTCAGACAGCAGCGGCAAGGCCTGCGCGTCGTCATCTTGCAGCCAAGCGGTGATCGCGCGCTGAAACTGCGGATCACCCGTTTGTGCCTGCGCAAGATTGGCGAAGGACAGGATCAGGATTAAAATACTCAGTAAACGCATAAGGTAGGGTCCAATGTTGCGGAACCTTGCCACTTAGCCCTTTTGCCCATCGATTTCACCCCCCAAAGGCACATGCCAGACCTGCCCCGGTTGCATGGCGCGGAAATTCGCCTCTGGTACGTTGTGACGGGTGCGGGCGGCGACCAGTGCATCCAGTTGATCCTGAATGCTCTCGTTGGTCAGCTGGAAGGTGCCCCAATGGTGGCCAAGCGTATGCTCTGCCCCGCAAATCTTGTGGCATTGCACCGCCTCATCGGGGTTCTGGTGCTGGGCTTTCATAAACCAACGCGGCTCATAGGCGCCAAAGGGGATCAGGGCGAGGCGAAAGCCGCCGTGCTTTTGTTTCACCGCGTGAAAGTTGATCGCCTCGTGGAAACCCGTGTCACCGATGTGATAAATTTTACCTTGCGGCGTGTCGATCACAAAGGCCGCCCAAAGCGCATGGCTGCGGTCGCGACTGGTGCGCGCGGACCAGTGGTGGGCAGGTTCAAAATGGACTTTGATGTCATTTTCAAGCGATATGCTGTCCCCCCAATCCCCCGTTTTAACGCGGAACTCCGGGTCGTATTTGTGCAGGATCGTGTCATTGCCCAGCGGGGTGATAATCAGCGGATCATGCGCCGCCTTAAGCTGCGACAGGGTTGCCAGATCGAGGTGGTCATAGTGGTTATGCGACAGCAAAATAACATCAATCGGCGGCAAGTCCTTAAGTGCAATTCCCGCCGGATTGACCCGCTTGGGTCCGGCAAAGGCCACGGGGCTGGCGCGACTGGACCACACGGGATCGGTCAGCAGGTTCAGCCCTGCAACCTGCACCAGCATGGTCGCATGCCCGACAAAACTGACCCGCATGTCACTGCCGCTCACCCGCGCGGGCGGGGTGTCTTGGTGCGGCGAAGGGTGGCTCGCAGACCAACGCTTCTTACCGCCGCCAAACTGCCATTTCAGCACAGCCTTTAGGCTTTCAGGCTGGGCGCCTTGCGGGTTAAAAAAGGTCGTGCCATCGAAGTGGTCGGTGACGGGGCCAGAGTAGTATTTGTTGCGCGCCATGCCCTATAATAAATCCGGTTCACGCCCCAGCCGCCGCGCCAACGGTGCAATCGTCAGGCCTTGCACGATGATCGAAAACAGCACCACGATATAAGTCATCGCCAGCATCAGGGGTTTCCATTCGCTGTCGGGCAAGGTCAGCACCAGCGCTACGGATATGCCGCCCTTGAGGCCGCCCCATGTCATAATGGGGATCACGTCGCTGGTGAAACTGCGGAAGGGTTTCAGGATCAAGATTGGCACGACGACGGCGGCGAGGCGCGCAGTCAGCGAAAGGCCGATGGCGATGACGCCGCCCCAGAGCGCGTCGCCGTCGAAGGCCACGGCGAAGACTTCGATGCCGATCAGCAGGAACAGCACGGCGTTGAGGATTTCGTCGATCAACCGCCAGAACGCGTCTAGGTAATCGCGGGTTTGCTCGGACATGCCATATTTCATGCCCACGTCACCGATGAACAATCCGGCGACCACAGCCATGATCGGGCCGGACAGATGCAGGTAAACCGCCAGTTGATAGCCACCAAATGCGAGGCCGAGGGAGAGCAATACTTCCAGCGGAAAATCATCGATCCGCTTCATGATCTGGAACACGATCCAGCCGAGGAACGCGCCCAGCAACGCGCCGCCAATGGCCTCTTGGATGAACAGTTTGGCCGCCCCGCCCAGAGTGCTGGCGTGGCCGTCACCGCTCGGGAAGGCGATGCCGACAAGAACCAGAAACACCACATAGGCCACGCCGTCATTGAACAGGCTTTCACCGGCAATCTTGGTTTCCAGCGATTTGCGCAAGTTTGCCTCTCGCAACACACCCAACACTGCCACCGGATCGGTCGGCGTGATCAACGCACCAAACCCCAGCGCAATAATCAGCGGCGCGCCCAGCAGCCAATGGAAACCATAGCCGACAATCACCGTGGAAACCCCCACACCGATGGTGGCCATCAGGATCACCACCCAAGCCTGCTGACGCAGATCACCGAGTTTGACGTGTAGCGCACCGGCAAACAGCAGCAGGCCGAGCATGCCCTCTAGCAGGGCATTGGAAAATTCGAGGTCCTCGACCAACACCCGCAAGTCGGCGGTCATGTGCAAGTCAGGCAGCAGCAAATCCAGCCCCATAACGGCTAGGGATGCCGCAAGCGCCACAATCAGAATGCCAATGGAGGAAGGTAGTTTCAGAAATAAATAGTTGATAGAGCCAAAGACCCCCGCCAGTACAATCAAAAGCGAGGCAATTTGCAGGGCTGTCATGGGGGCATTCCTTTGGGCGGGTTGTTGGCGTTTCCAGTTTACATCGAAACCAGCTCATCAGAAATCATCCACCCTTAGGATGAATTCTGGTTCAGTGTTAACTGGAAACGCCTTTAGCGGTTGCTTGTACAGAGTGCAAAGGAGGGTGGCAATCGGTAGTGGGGGTGATGCAATTAAGTGGACTTCGATGAGAAGTTACAAATTCATGCGAATTACAATGCCATCCGGCAAGAGCACGCCATTAAATGTATTGTTTGAAACGTGAGCGCTCCCGACGCCAGTCATCTTCAACATCTTTCCCATTCCTAACATGGCTGGATTATTCGAATGGGCTAATTCGACCACACCAACATCAATATCGCTTATGCTATTACCCGAAATGGTTTCCGCAACAATGCGGTAGAATTCTGGTTTATTAATTGAGTCTTTCTGGGGAACTACCCACAAACGCCAGTTACCCGTTTCCTGTGAAATCACCAGCATGACTGCCCTTGGCAAGACTTTAGTCTTGTCCAGACCTAGCGTTAACTCTTGCGCCTGCTTCACCAGTATTTCTTGATCCACGGTAGTACTCCATGTGTATTTTCTGAGATTGCGACCAATAGATAGGTGGTTTCCGCCGCGCTTTTGTCTTGGTACCTCGAATCAGGTGACCATTGAGCGCAGATGCCCCAATTTGCCGCAAACGAAACGTCAGCACGTTTTTTGTCATCGAAATCAAATTTAAGCCCCGCCAGGCCGATTAAGATATTTATGTCGTGTGTATACACTCTATTGATGAGGTTTTTTTCTGGTATCGTATCGGCAGAAATCTGCCTCGCAACACAGGCCTTTAGGGCTAACTCTATCGAGTATCCTGCCAAATAGTATGCGTTGGACCAGTGCCTATTATTGGCCAATATTTGTGCAGCATCCAATTTAGTGTTCGCGAGATTTTGCAAATCAAGTCTTCTCATAGACACAACCTAGTAATTTTCTAGTAACTTACGGTAGCTCTGGGCCCCCAAGAAATCAACACCAACTAAGTAAAAAAGGGCCGCAGAAACCCGCGGCCCTCTCAGCAACCCACTTCCAACCCTACTCGTCGAAATTAACCTCCTCGGTCATCTTCAGCGAGGCCCCGCGCAATTTCGCCACCTCGATCAACGGGATCGCATCACGTTTGAAATCGCCCCAGCTGGCGACCAGCGCGGACGGTTCGCTGCCCAGTTTCACCGGATATTCGCCGTTCTGCTCCGCATAGAATTCCTGTGCTTTGGCGGAGGAAAGCCATTCCATCAGTTTGATTGCGTCTTCTTTATGAGGTGCTGCGGCTGTCAGGGCGACGCCCGCCAGGTTTAGATGCGTTCCGCCGCCCTCGAACACCGGAAAGATGATGCGCACACTGTCGGCCCAGGCGACTTGCTCGGGGTTCGAGAGCATCTTTTTCATGTAGTAGTTGTTGCCGATCGCAATGTCGCATTCGCCGGCAAAGATCGCCTTGACCTGCGCCCGATCATTGCCTTGCGGTTTGCGCGCCAGATTGGCTTTGACACCCGCCAGCCAGACCTTGGCATCCACCGCGCCGTGATGCACGATCATGGCAGAGGTCAGCGCCAAATTATAGGCGTTGGTGCCGGAACGGGTACATATGCGACCTTTCCAACTGTCCGAGGCTAGTTCCTCATACGTCGTCACTTCGCCGTCTTTGACCCGCTCACGAGAGGCGTAAACCACCCGCGCGCGCGCCGTCAGGCCGAACCAGTGGCCGGCGGGATCGCGGTATTCGGCGGGGATGTTGGCGGCGAGGATTTCGCTGTCGACGGCTTGGGTAACGCCGGCCTCGACGATGTTGTTGAGGCGGGAGATATCCACGGTCAGCACCAGATCAGCGGGGGAGCGTTTGCCCTCGGCTTTCAGTTTCTCGACCATGCCTTTTTTCAGGAATACCACGTTTACGTCGATGCCGGTCTCGTTGGTGAATTCGGCAAACAGCGGTGCCACAAGTTCCGGTTGGCGGTAAGAATAGATGTTCACTTCGGCCGCAAATACCGGCGCGGCGATGGTGGTTGTCAGGGTGGCGAAGACGCAACTGCGCAGGGTTTTCAACATGGGTTTGTCCTTGGTTGTTCTAAGGCTAAAATAACCTAGTAATTTAGTCAGGTCAATGGTTGAGGATAATAATCAGGAATTATTCTCACCGCCCGATAAAGTCGTTTGGTAGATTCCATAGAATCGCGTAAGTTGACCGAATAGAAAACATTAGGGAGAAGAATATGTGTGATATTTGTGTAATGAACGCGGTGAAGGATAAGATGCTTTCGCGCCGCGGGTTTTTCAAAACAGCGGCTATGGCCGGCGCAGCAGTGGCCATAGGCACGGGGGCAAATGCCCCAGCAGCAATGGCAGCAGGGCATTCAGCGGTCGAGGATATGACCCACACCCTGCACCATGGTTTCCCGACGTATTTCGGCGAACCGGGTTTTGCAATGACGCAAAAGTTCAATTTTAAAGAACACAGCTTCAACTTGTTTGATCTGGCCATTAACGAACACACGGGCACCCATATCGATGCGCCATTGCATTTCTCGGCGGATGGTAATTCGGTGGATGAAATTCCAGTCAGCAGCCTTGTCGCCCCGCTGTGTGTGATCGACATTGCAGCGCGCGCCGCGGATGATGCGGATACACGCGTGACGCCGGATGACATCAAGGCATGGATTGCCGCAAATGGCGATATTCCGGAAAATGCTTGTGTGGCGATGAATTCTGGCTGGGGGGACAAAGTTGACAGTGACGGGTTCCGCAATTTTGACGGCAAAGCCATGCACTTCCCGGGGTTCCACATCGAAGCTGCCAAAATGTTGATGGAAGAAACGGGTGCTGCATCGATTGCGGTGGACACATTATCGCTGGATCACGGCATGTCAGCCGATTTTGCAACCCATTACGCGTGGTTGCCATCCGGGCGTTTTGGCATCGAGAATCTGGCAAACCTGGGAAAAGTACCCGCCGCAGGGGCGACATTGGTGATTGGCGCACCCAAGCATAAAGGCGGGTCCGGTGGTCCGGCGCGTATCTTTGCAATGGTTTAGCGAAGCTAATCTTGTAGGGTGCGTGGTTTCCACGCACCTTTGGACCCGACGGCGAGCGGTGCGTGGAGACCACGCACCCTACTTGCCTTCGGCTCGGGTCAAGGCCAGTTGCCGCCGTATTCTTCGTCGATATAGATCTGGATGATCTCGTCAAAACTTTGCTCGCCGACGAACCCCAAGGATATCGCCCTTGCAGCGTCAAAATCCTGTGGCCAGCCTTCCACAATTTTGGCTATTTCAGCGCTTGGTTCCCGTTTAATCAGGGCGACAGCCGCCGCCCCCGCAATCCGTTCCAGCGCCGCGATTTGTTCGGCAACACTGGCAGAGAGCCCGGGCATGTTAAGGATACGCCAGCTGCCCAGCCCGTCAGTATCGAGTGTTGCCGCATGGACCAGAAAGGCGACCGCCGCACGCGGGCTGGCGTGCCAGTGACGCACAGTGTCAGCCACCGGCAAGATGGCCTGTTTACCTGCAAGGGGTTCGCGCAGAATACCGGAGAAAAAGCTGGAGGCGGCGCGGTTGGGTTTTCCGGGGCGGATGCACACCGTTGGCAGACGAATGCCGATGCCATCAATAATGCCCTTGCGCGAGTAGTCATTCACCAGCAACTCGCAGATTGCCTTTTGGGTGCCATAGCTGGTTTGCGGTGTGGTGTGGAAATCATCGGGAATGGCATCGGGCATTGGCTTGCCGAATACGGCGATAGAGGACGTAAACACAAAGCGGGGTTGATAGGCGCTAACCTCTGCCTCGGTGCGGATTGCTTCCAGCAGATTTTGCGTGCTGCCGAGATTAATGCGATAGCCTTTGGCGAAGGCCATCTCGGCCTCGCCCGACACGATGGCGGCGAGGTGAAAGATGATGTCAGGCCGCGCGGCCATCAGATCAACGGCCGACGTCTTAACCGACGGATCAGCCCTGAGGCAGGAAACTGTTCCCGCGCAACCATCCGGCGCGCGCGGCTCGACAATATCCACCAGCGTCATCTTATGAACGGGTTGCCCATTTAACCCAGCGCTGCTGGATATTTCCTGCGCCAGCTTGCGGCCAATCATGCCTGCAGCGCCAATAATCATAACATGCATAAGAAGTGCCTTTTTGAAACTGTTTTACCACAGTGGCCACCGAGATTGTTTGCGGGCCGCCCCGCGAAACCCCGGCTATCCCTGCTTGGCGCGCTCATCCCGCTTAACCATATCCCAGAGCAGATCCATTTCAGCCAGATCAGATTGCGCAGGTGTCTTGCCACGCTCGGCCAGCTTAGCCTCCACGCCCTCAAAGCGCCGCTTGAACTTGCGATTAGCGGCGCGCAAGGCTTCCTCTGGATCAATGTTAAGATGGCGCCCCAGATTGGCCATTACGAACATCAGATCGCCGTATTCCTCGACCTGCTCGGCATGACTTAGGGTATCGCGCGCCTCGACCAGCTCCCCCGCTTCCTCGGCTATCTTATCCACCACTTGCCCAACTTCCGGCCAGTCAAACCCAACGCGGGCGGCGCGTTTTTGCAATTTCACTGCCCGGGTTAAGGCAGGTAAGTTGCGCGCCACACCGTCGAGCGTCCCCGCCGTCTTTGTGCCTTTGGCTGCGCGTTCTGCTGCCTTGATTTTTTCCCAATCAACAATCTGCTGGTCGCTTGATTTATCGCGGCTCTCGTCGCCAAAAACATGCGGGTGGCGGTGAACCATCTTGTCGGCGATCGCCTTGGTGACGCTCTCGAAGGTGAAATGCCCGTCTTCTCGGCCCATTTGGGTGTAATAAATCACCTGCAACAGCAGATCGCCCAACTCCCCCTCCAGCTCTGGCATATTGCCCTGCTCAATGGCGTCGGCGACCTCATAGGCCTCCTCGATGGTATAGGGGGCAATGGTGGCATAGCTTTGTTCGATATCCCAAGGGCAACCGGTTTCAGGGTCGCGCAACCGCGCCATGATTTCCAGCAAACGCGGCAGGCCACCGTTTGGATCAAGGCACAGGGCTTGGGAGGCGAAATATTCTTTACTCATGGGGTCCGGTCAGTCAGGCTATGGGTCGGTGCCATTAAAAGGCGCTTCAACAGGGGAGTCCATGGCATGGCCGTGATTAATCGCATTGCAGAATATTTTGACGAGATGAAAACTTGGCGCCAGCACATTCATGCCAACCCGGAGCTGTCCCTGGATTGCGAAGAAACCGCCGCCTTTGTCGTGGCGCGATTGCGCGAATTCGGGGTTAGCGAAATCCACGAGGGTATTGCCCAAAGCGGTGTGGTGGCGATCATCGAGGGGCGTGGTGCTGCGGGGCCAACAATTGGCCTGCGGGCGGATATGGATGCGCTGCCTTTACAGGAAAAAACCGGCCTTGACTACGCCAGTAAAATTGACGGCAAGATGCATGCTTGCGGCCATGACGGGCATACAACCATGCTGTTGGGTGCCGCCAAGTATCTGGCAGAAACACGCAACTTTTCTGGCCGCGTGGCATTGATTTTCCAGCCAGCCGAGGAAACCGTCGGTGGTGCGCGGATCATGTGCGAGGCAGGCGTGATCGAGCGCTTCAACATCAGCCACATCTATGCGATGCATAATATGCCCGGCATTCCGGTGGGTGAATTCCATACTTGTGCTGGCCCGATAATGGCCGCAGCAGATGAGTTTGAAATACAGATTCAAGGTAAAGGCGGGCATGCGGCCTCGCCCCATAAATGCGTCGACCCGATTGTTGTGGCGGTGCAAATGGCCCAGAGCATTCAAACCATCGTGGCACGCAACGTTGATCCGGCGGACCAGATGGTATTGTCGATCACCCAAATTCACGGCGGGACAGCGGGAAATATCATTCCGGATACGGCTATGCTGGCCGGCACTGTGCGCAGTTTTTCTAAAGAGGTGCAGGCGTTGGTAATCGGACGTCTGGAAAAGCTGGTCGCCCAGACTGCCGAAGCGTTTGGCGCGACCGCAACCCTGAACTACAGCTACGGCTATCCGGCGACTGTGAATTCTGCGCGGGAAACCGAATTTGCGGTAAAAACGGCAAAGCACATTGCGGGGGAGGCACGGGTTATGGATGACCTCACGCCGGTAACCGGTGCCGAAGATTTCTCGTTCTTCCTGGAAAAATGCCCGGGGGCTTACGTCGCGCTGGGGAATGGGGACAGCGCCTATCTGCATCATCCCGAGTTCAATTTTAACGATGAGATCAGCCCTGTGGGCGCGTCATATTTTGCAAAACTGGTGGAGTCGGCGCAGCCTATTTGAAATATCCGTTGCGGGCGACAACCGCGCGCCAGCGCTCAAAAGTAATGCCCCGCAGGGGCGCCGCTAAGGTAGCGTCACAAATATGTTTGCGGCTGCACCGTTTGCACATTTTCCATTCGCTCGATGTAATACCAGTCATCTTCGTAGTTTTCCGTCATGCCCATGGTCAATTCCTCGGGCCATGTCGGGTTGTAAACTTCATCAGCCACCGACGGGAATTTTTGTTCGAACGCCTGGCGCACGCGGTCAAAATCTGCGCTCACTTTTGCCGGATGGTCTTGCAAATAGCTTTGCATCAGAATTGCCCCCCGCAGGGAGATACCCTGGTTGATCGGGGCTATATCACCGACCAACGCCTCTTTGTTCGCAATGCCGGTAAAGGCTTGTGCCACATCCCGCCAGATAGTTGGATAATCCTCAAAGCGCCAAGAAGTGACGGGCATTTCTTCGCCCTTCATCTGGGCACGGTGCAAGAAATCCGACCAACGCAACCCTTGCAGATTGGTTTCTTCGATGAATTGTTCAAAACTCACATCCGCCGAGGTTTTCAAGCTTTCGGCATAGCAAGACGGAATGAATGTCGCCGGATTGCGCACCGATATAAACAAACGCATCGGCAGGCCATCCATCGTGGCCTTGATGCGCGACACTGTGTTGCCGATCCTTGGATAGAAATATTCCTTGCCAACGGGGCGGGTTAAGGTGCCGCTGATATTTGGATCGATCAACACAATGCGGCGGTATTCTTTGTCGCCAGTCAGTTTCGACAGCAGCTCCGCGTTGATCGTATCAATAGATTGCTCCTCGCGTACCGCGCTCAGCGCCTTGGCAAAAGCCCGTTCCGCAAAAGCGGCATCGGGCAGACAAATGCCCTGTTCTTCCAACAAATCCCGATTACCCTCGAGCATTTTACGCAGATGCTGGGTGCCCGAGCGATGCGCGCCGATGTGAAGCCGAATATCCATAAACCTTGCCTTACACCAGTTGAAGGGGTCAAACCATTAGTAGACACCGAAATAGCTTTGGTTTAAGCGCCTTTCAATGGTTGATATGGCAAACAATGAGAATGTTGCCCGTAAGCACTGGCGGGTAAGTGGCTGGACGCTGGTGTCGGTGACCATTGCGGCCCTGGTTATCACGCCCATTCTGGCGATCGTCTGGTTGGCACTTTTCCCCACAGAAAACATCTGGCCCCATCTGATTTCCACCACCCTGCCCCGCTATCTGTCAAACAGCTTTCTGATGATGGCGCTGGTGGGCATCGTCTCGGCGCTGGTGGGCACCGGCGCTGCCTGGATTGTGGTGATGTACCGTTTTCCCCTGCGCGGCCTTATGCAATGGGGGCTGTTGCTGCCGCTGGCTTTGCCCGCCTATATCGGGGCCTATGCGCTGGTGGATTTCTGGGAATACGCGGGGCCGTTCCAAACCGGTTTGCGCGCCGTATTTGGCTGGAATTCCGCCGCGGATTACTGGTTCCCCGAGGTTCGTTCGCTGGGGGCCGCGGTTTTGGTGTTGGCCGCCTCGCTTTATCCTTATGTCTATTTCCTCGCACGGGCCGCCTTTCGCGAGCAATCCGGCGCAGCACTAGAGGTTTCCCGCGCCCTTGGCTGCGGCCCCTGGGCCAGTTTTTTTCGTGTTGGTCTGCCACTGGCGCGCCCCGCCATTGTCGCAGGCAGCGCCATCGTGATGATGGAAACCTTGAACGACTTTGGCGCGGTCGAGTTTTTTGCAGTACAAACCCTGACAACAGGCATTTTCACCGTCTGGCTAGAGGCCTCCAACGCCGGCGGCGCAGCGCAGATTGCCTGCGTGATCCTGATTTTTGTGCTGCTTCTGGTGACCTTGGAAAAAATCAGCCGCCGCAAAATCCGCTTCCACGAAACCGCCAAACAGAAACGGCCGGTAGAACCGGTGCATCTGGCCGGAGTGCCCGCCGCAATCGCCCTGATCGGCTGTATGATCCCTGTGGTTGTCGGCTTTGTCATGCCGATCAGCATCATGGCCAGCCACGCGCTGGGGTCTGCCGAGCTTTGGTCACAACCCGCATTATGGAAAGCAACCCTGACAACAATCAAGGTGTCCGGCCTCGCGGCAGTCATCACCGTAAGCGCCGGATTGGTCATGGTCTACGGCGCACGGTTGTCCGCCAGCCGCCTGCCCCGCCTGCTCGCACCCGCAACGACAATTGGCTATGCAGCCCCCGGTGCTGTGCTGGCCATCGGTATTCTGATCCCCTTCGCAGCGCTTGATAACCGGTTCGCGGACGCTTGGCTGGCGCTGAGCGGCGTTGACCCCGGCCTGCTGCTGACAGGCACCGCAGGCGCTGTTATCTTTGCCTACGCTGTGCGATTTTTTGCCGTAGCATACGGATCCATCGATGCCGCCTTTGGCCGCGTAACCCCGAACATGGAGCTGGCGGCCCGCTCGCTTGGCCACAGTGCCGGATCCTCACTTTGGCGCGTACACATGCCGATCATCCGCGGCTCCATGGCCACCGCTGCCCTGTTAATCTTTGTAGATTGCGTCAAAGAACTGCCCGCAACCCTGCTGTTGCGCCCGTTTGGCATGAACACACTGGCCACCAAAGTCTATGACTTCGCCTCCCTCGAAGACATAAACGGCGCCGCCCCCGCCGCCCTGGTAATCGTCGGAGTAAGCCTGATTGCGGTTGGTATAATGGCGTTAAATTCACGGCAAGAAACCTAAATACGCTTGCCCTAATTTTTCGTGAAAAAAGCCTTGCAATTACCCGCACATTGCAGCAAAAGGCACCCCGTTGCCCCTATAGCTCAGCTGGTAGAGCAACTGATTTGTAATCAGTAGGTCCGCGGTTCGAGTCCGTGTGGGGGCACCATTTTATTGGCAAAAAATACTTAATTTCAGCAAGTTAAGTAAATATTTTCATTTATCATCCACCCTACAGTCCACCTTAGAGTTTTGTTGGAGGGTCGCTGAAAGCACTTTCAAGTTTTTTATTTTGATCAGTGAGCTCGTTGTTTGCAAATTGGAATTAGGGGCCAAGAATACGGAACGCGTAAATTTTTGACCCATCTAGACGCGACCTAAAACGTACGCTTGACCTCAGAACGCCTCGGAGACAACTCTCCCTTTTCAACGCAAGCAAAATTCTCGAAAACCATGGAGTTTGTTGCGACAAGGATAAACACAAGTTCGTGCGCCCAATATATGACAGTGCACCGGGTGCACTGAAAGAGCTGAATGCGAACACGCAAAGCGGCATGATCTAAAACGCTAAACACCAAATCCTAACGGGGTCGTCCTTCACCGGACGAGGTTTGTAGATGAAGCCGAGAATGTCTGCTGCGCTCACTTGAAGCGCGTCCCAAAGCAAGGTTCTCTACAACCGATCCGACATATGCTTGCAGCGGTGCCATCCGAGTATCAAAATAGACTGCGAAGAGAAGCGTGACCCGGATGAATGACAATGGCCCTATTAAACAAAGGAAAAAGAGCTTGACCTAAACTGTATTAGTTCAGACTTCATCTGACACCGCTCCCATTTCAGCGAACTGAATTGGGAGCGGCACGCCCATTGATAAGGGCGATGGTTACCGTTTTGATGGTGGTGCACACCAACCACAAAACGAGGAAACCACAATGTTGAA
>JAJRRX010000153.1 GCA_024279075.1 Alphaproteobacteria bacterium
GAGGGCGTGGCCCGCACGATCAACCCTGATATGAATATGTGGGAAGGCTCCCATACCGTGGTGTCTAACTACATCAAGGATTCGCTTGGCCCCAAGGCGATGGCGCAAGACCTAATGGCCACCGCCAAAGTGCTGAGCCGCTTTGGCCCGCTCCTGCCCCGCTTGGCTGAAACGGCGCTTTTGCGCGCCGCTTCGCCGGAAACGCCCGCGCCCAAAAGCGGGTGGTTTAGCTTGCGCTCATTGGCGCTGGGGCTTGGCATCGGGGCCTTTATGGTGTGGGTTTTTACTTAACTTTTGGCGGGGCATAAAATGGGGCTCGCGCCCGATAAGGCCACCAATATAAACACTATAGCCAGTGCGGCTTTCGCGCCAAATTCCCTTTGCCTCTGTCGGGTTTTCCGCCATACTCAGCCAAACATAATTTTCTGAGGGAGAAACCGATGGCACTAACATATCTTCATACAATGGTGCGGGTGAAAGACCTTGACGCCTCGTTGCATTTTTATTGTGAGCTGCTCGGGCTGGAAGAAACCAAGCGTTATGAAAGCGAAAAAGGGCGGTTTACCTTGCTGTTTTTGGCCCCCCCTGGCCAGCATGAGGCCCCGTTGGAGCTAACGTATAACTGGGATGGTGACGAGGGCCTGCCCTCAGACAGCCGCCATTTTGGCCACCTTGCTTACGGGGTGGATGATATCTACGCCACCTGCCAAAAGCTGGCTGATGCGGGCGTGGTGATCAATCGCCCACCGCGCGATGGCCACATGGCGTTTGTGCGCTCGCCAGATAATATTTCCATCGAGCTGTTGCAAAACGGCGAAAGCTTAGCCCCGCAAGAGCCGTGGGCCAGCATGGAAAGCGTTGGGCACTGGTAGATGAAAATTGCCCAGATCAGCGATTTGCATATGGGAGCCGAAGAAAAAACCCTTGGCATTGTAGACGCCGCCGGCAAGCTTGAAAAACTGGTGGCGCATATCAACGGGTTACAGCCTGATCTGGTGTTGGTGAGCGGTGATATTGCCCATGAGGGCAGCGTGGCGGAAACCACTCGCGCAGCTGCATTGCTCGCCAACCTTACGGCCCCCTATTACCTAACCCCGGGCAACCATGATACCCGCAGCGCCTTGCAAGCGGCCATTCCTCAGGCAGCCTTGCCCGCTCGTGAATCTGGCCACTTGAGTTATTGCATTGAGGCCGAAACCCTTCGCATTATCGCGCTAGATAGCAGTGACCCCGACGCCCCGCATGGCCGCATATGCCCCGCGCGTGCGGCATGGCTAGAGACGACTTTGGCGGCTTCGGATACGCCCACTCTGATTTTCATGCACCACCCGCCGATTAAATTTGCAGTTGAAGAAACGGATAAGCCGCCGATGGAAGGCGCGGATATGCTGGCCAAAGTCGTGGCGCGGCACCCGCAGATAGAGCGCATTCTCTGCGGGCATATTCACCTCATGGCGCAAGCGCTGTGGCACGGGCGACTGGTAATGACCGCGCCGAGCCTTGGCATGCGGCTAAGCTGGCACCCTGATCATATAAAAACCTCCGGCTTTTTCGATACGCCGCCTGCCTTTTTGTGGCATATGCATAATGAGGATGGGGTTTTGCTCAGCCATGAATTTACGTTGGACCAGCCAGACGGGCCTTTCGGGTTTTCCTGAGCGCCCTTGCTAGCAAAAACCCACAGTTCCCAAAACCGTGTCTGAAATGAGACAGCTTGGAATAAAATATTTCTCAAGCTGCGGTGAGAGACCCTAAAACCAAGCCAGCTTTTGAAAAGGGTTTGATTTCAAGGGGAGATCATGCAAGCACTATTTGGTCGGTAATGTGGGGTCCGGTTTGATGTTAGGGGTGTTTGAAAAGCTAGCTTTGGTCCGTTCGGTCCGGTTCCGAAAGGCGCGGGCGCTGATGTTTTTTCTGCTGCACGCCCCCGAGCAAGACCACCGCAGCGAAAAGATCGCCGATGTGTTTTGGCGCGATTACCCACATGAAAAAGCCATGGCCAGCCTGCGCCAAACTATCCGGCAGATCCGGCTTTTGCTCTCGGAATTTGAAGGCGTAGCGCTGGAAACACGGCGCGGCCATTTGGGGCTGATCTGTGATGATAAAACCCCCGTGGATAGCCAAATTAGCGCCGTGCTTTCCTCCCCGCCCTGGGCGGATGAGGTTGAGCAAGAACTGGGCCATTACCACCAGGAATTTGAGCTGTTGCTCGGCATTTCGGATGCGTTTGACAGCTGGCTTTCTATCCGGAAAGCCCAAGCGATGCAGGCCATCGCCCAAGCGCTGGAGGGCCATTATTTAGCCCCCGAGCATGAAGCGCACGCCACGCAAGCGGCCAAGCTGGCGCAAATGCTGGAGCCCGCCAATGAGGTGGCCACCCGCCACCTGATGCGCCACTTTTGGGCCAGCCAGCAGCCTAACCGCGCCATCGAGATTTATAACACCCTGTTTGAGCATCTTGACCAAAATTATGACCAAGAGCCGGAACCCGCGACCATAGACCTGTTGGCCAGCATTAAGCTGGGCGAGCCGCTGCCCCAGCGCAAAGCGCCAATAGAAAAGCCGCCGCAAATTCAGGTGCAAATGCAAAATGAAGCTAGCTTACCGCCCGAGGAGCAAAGCCTGCTGAATGTGTTATATCTTGACCTGCGCATGCGGCTTTCGCGCTTTCGGGAGTGGGGCATTGCTGATGGTGACGGCGTGGAAGGTGTGGATCTGGTTGTGAAAATCCAGCTCCTGCCGCAAATGGCTGGCACGCCGCTGCATATTGAAATTTCCAACCCTGATACCAAAACCCTGCTCTGGGCTGAAATGATCACCGCGCCGCAAGAAAACTGGGACGAAAAAGTGCGCACGCAGCTTGGCAATATCGCCGATGCGCTTTCCATCGGGGCTGGCGGCAATCAAGCGCCAACCCAAGAAGCGCGGGTTTATGACCGCTGGTTGCGCTCACAAGTGCTGATAGACCGGTGGTCGCCCGAAACCGAGGGCGAGGCGATTGATATGCTGCGCGACATCACCATAGATGCCCCCCGTTTTGGCCCCGCCCATGCCGAGCTGGCAGGGGCGCTAAATGTGCGCCATATCCTGCTGCCGGGCACCCGCCAAACCGAAGCGGAAAAGCAGCGCGCCCTGCATCATGCGCTTGAGGCGATCTCGCTGGACCCGCTGGACACCCGCGCTCACCGTGTGCTGGGTTGGTGCTACTGCCATAAGGCCGAGTTTGAGCTGGCGGAGTTTCACTTTGAGCAAGCCATGCACCTGAATAGCTCCAACAGCCTCACGCTGGCCTCCTGCGCTTTGGGTTTTGCTTTTGCCGGGCGTTTGGAGCCAGCGCAGGAAATTTGCGAGCGTATGCTGACCGCGCCGGGGGCCATGCAGCCTTTCCACCTCGTTTATATGGCGGCGGTTAGTTACCTTGCGGGCGATTATAAGCGCACCAGCGCCCAATGTGTGCAAGCAGGCGGCGCGATGACAACGGCCTCGGGGGGCTGGCACGCGGCTGCCCTTTTCCAGCTTGGCCAGAAGGATGAAGCGCATGATTGCGTTACAAACTTTATCGAGGTTGTCAAAAAGCAATGGTCGCTGCCTGCGTCCCCAACGGATGGCGAGGTGTTGGATTGGCTGACAGCCTGCTTCCCGCTGCGGGAAGAATCTGTGCGCGAGGCCCTGCGGCATACCTTGGGCCAAGCGCTTGATTATAAGGCCTAAATCGGCCGTTTTTTATCGGCACATATTGGTCATATAAATCCCGACAGCACGGTGGAAGGCCTCGATTTGGCTCACCTTGTCCTCATTGGCTTTTTTGGTCAGCTGTGCTTCGATCTCATCGGCAAAATGCTTGCGAATCTGGTGCCAGTTCATATTGTCGAGATCCGCTGGGCTTTCCACATTCACCACCTGCTCGACAATGCCTTCCAGCTGATAGGCCAGCATCAGGTTTTCATCAATCGGATAGGTGAGCGGCGGCGAAAAAGGCTTGCCATCGCCGGGCATTTCCATCTCTTCCAGGCCCGCCTTCAGGGTGCCATCCGAGGGCACCACAATAACGCGGGTATTGGTATCTTCATGGATACAATCGCCCGCCACGCGGGTTTCAAATATGACCTTGATCTCGGTATTATCAACGATCAAATCGGCCTCGGATTCTTTGAGCAGGCCCGGGGGCACAGAATCAGCGCGCATACACATGCGCATCAATTTTAGCTCCTCGTCCGAGGCTTTGCGGTCCGCGCCCCTGCGCTCCGACATTTCGCCGATCAGCTTGCCGATGTAAATCACATCCAGCGGGGTGCCGCCCGGGTTTTGCTCAGCCGCGATAATATTATCGCCCACCATATGATACTTGGCCTCGCCAACGTCAC